>CAYREN010000091.1:10667-14550 GCA_964423255.1 uncultured Roseivirgaceae bacterium
ATCACGTCTTTAAGTAAATCCTGCGTTCCCTTTAAACTAAAGGAATTTTTAGCAAAATTGTTTTCCGGAAAAACTCCTTTGTCCACGAAATTTGAATACGAAAGCCTGAATGTGTTAGATTCACTTCCACCATCAATAGCTACATTAGTATTATTGATAAAGCCCGTATCAAACATTTTTTTATAATTGTCAGGTTGGGCTACCCATTTAGCCATAGAACCATCATAGTCAATATAGTCCTGACCCTCAAATCTTGGACCCCAACTTGCCGCGTTTTCTTCACTATTGTTGTGCTGGAGGGAGGGTACATTTACACCATTTATCGACTCGTAAAAAGCAAATTGCTGATTATCGTGCTTGTCCTTATCGGGTCGACCGTTTGTGACATCATTGGAAAACATTCCTGCATTTGGGCCGTAACCATATTCATTTTGAAATGCAGGTCCATCATATACTTTCCGAAATCCAACACTCTGATTAAAACTTACTCCCAATCCTTTTCTTTTAGTCCCGCTCTTTGTGGTTATTAAGACAACGCCATGTAATGCGCGTGATCCGTACAAAGCTGTAGCTGCTGCTCCTTTTAGTATTGAAATATCTTCAAAATCATCTGGATTAAGATTTTTCAATTGATTCCCCCAAGTGCCTCCAACATCATTGTCAAGGATAATTCCATCCACTACAAAAATTGGTTGGGTATTTTCGCCAAATGTTGCATTGCCACGCATCGTAATTCGCGTTCCTCCAAATGTTCCGTTGGCTGTTGTATTTATTTGAATTCCGGTAGCTTTCCCTTGAAGTCCATCAACGGGATTTGTTACTGTAGCTTGTGCTATATCTTCACCGTCTACTTGCGACACAGCATAACCTATTGTTTTTGATTCTTTTTCAATACCTAATGCCGTTACTACAACTTCTTGAAGTGCAGTAATGTCCGGACTTAACACAAAGTCAATTATAGTTTGTGTCCCAATAACTACTTCTTCTTTTAAAAATCCTACAGAACTGAATACCAATATTGAACTTTCATCTGGCACATCCAATTTGTAGTTTCCCTCTACATCTGTTACAGTTCCCACGGAAGTTCCTTTTACAATTACATTTACCCCAGGTAAACCATCTGAGTCTTCTTCAGAAGTCACTTTCCCTGTTATTGTAATTCCTTGAATAATTACTTCCAGCGTTTGCTCATTTCTATTTACTTGAGATTTCTTAGAAATATGAATGTTATTATTTACCTGCTTAAATTTCAGGTCTGTCTGTTTAGATATCTCCATTAGCACATCTGCAACTGAAACATTGTTGAACTTGCCGGTGAATCTAAAATTATTATCCAAATCTTCTCTTTTATAAGAAAATTCATATTCGGTTTTTGCTTCTATATCATGAAAGACATGCACGAGATTTGCATTATCTATTTTAATTTTGATTGAAGCATCTTTCACACTTTTAATTTGTTGTGCGTTCAGGCCATTAGCATAAATGGTACCAAGCAGAACACAATTAATAATGAGTGCATGAAACGTTCTCTTAGACATTTTTAATAAAATTTGTCGTAATAGTTTAAAATCCATAACTTTAAAGTGTTTAATACAAAGAAAAATTTACATTTTCAGCCTATGTGATGCGCCAACATCCATAGGCTCTTTTTTTGATTTGCTTTTAAATTTTCACATAGGCTTTTTGGTTTTTTTATTAAAAATTATTTCTACGGTGTCTCCTGAAATTTTATATTCAAAACGATGAACAAATGAAATTCCTTCAAGCACCTCATCTAGTGATTCATTTTTATAATTACCAGTATAATGATACTGGCCCAAATTATTTTTATCAACCTCAAATTTCACCCCATACCAATCTTCAAGCTTTCTAAAAATTGTTGCTAATGAGTTTTCATTAAATACCAATACTCCATCTTTCCATCCCACTTTATCCAAGTAATTAAACTTCTTGATTTCCAATACTCCATTCTTTGTGGATATTGCGGCATTGCCGGGATTCAAAACAACTTCATTAAATGCGTTATCCACAACTCTTACTTTCCCTGTCACCAAGGATACTTCAACATGATTTTCAATTTTGCTGTTGACATTGAAGCTTGTACCGAGGGCGGTCGTGGTAATTCCATTTGACAAAACTTTAAATGGCTTGGCTGAATCTTTTTTAACCTCAAAAAATGCTTCACCTATTAACTCAATTTTTCTTTCATTCCCAATAAAAGGTGATTCGTACCTGATTTCGCTAAATGAGTTTAAAATAACTTTAGATCCATCTGGTAAATATGTAGTAAGTTTTTGCCCTTTTGGGTTTTGTTTAATTATAGATCTCGTTACGATAATATCTGGTGATATTTTATTTGTGTTAAGAATAAAATATGCAGACCCAACTATGGTGATAAATAAAAATAGTGTCGCAGCAATTTTAAACCATGGGATATAAATTGATTTTTGCTTAGAACGGGTTCTATTAGCTGCTGAATTAATATCGACTATTTTATCGGTAGATTTTAAATTAGAATTTGACATTAACTTGTCATATGCTTTATGGGTATCATTCGTGCTGATACGGAGAGTACTATTTTCCCAATAAAGTTTTACGGAATTAAATATTTCTTGATTCGCTGCTTCCTCACTTAACCACTTCCTTAGAATTTCAATTTCATTAGCCGTAGCTTCTTTCTGTAGGAATGCTAAAATAATTTGATCAATATCGTGGTTCTCCAATGTATTATTAAAATTTATTATAATGATATATATTAATGACAGGATAAAATAAAAATATACCTATTGAGAATATTATTTTTTTTGCAAAGCCTATTACGACGAAAATATTTTGAAAATGCGTTAGAAGATTTTAAAAATTTAGCAACCTTTAAAATTAAGGAATGTGTTTACTTTAATTGGTTTTGGATATAGGAAATATTTTATCCTTTTGTAAATATGAGGTTACGTGGCTACGTACTATTTTCATTGCTGTCAACAATTGGTTGTTAACAGTTTTAGCTGAAACACCTAGAATTTCTGCAGCCTCCTGGTATTTAAGACCATCTTCTTTTATAAGCCTGTATACCAACCTTGTTTTCTCTGGTAGACTAAATATTGCTGAATCAATAATTTCGGATAATTCTGTATAAAGTAGTTGATGTTCAGGGTTTCTATGGGTAATGTATTCTTTGTAATGTGGTTCATCAAAGCTTACACTGGCAAGCTTTGAATTTTTCTTATGAAAGTCAATAGTTTTATTTTTTGTGCAAACATAAAGATAGTGCGAAAAATTATCCACATTCAGTAATTTAGATCTTCTCTCCCATACCGAATGGAGAACCTCCAGTACAATGTCTTCTGCAGATTCATGATTTTTTAAAATAACAAAAGTATAATTGAGTAGCCTGGGGAAGTAATAATTAAATAATAATCTGAACGCAGACTCATCTGATTTTGAAATCTGAAGTATAATTTCATCAATATTAAAATTATCTGCCTTCATGGAAATTAGTCAATTCTCAAAGATTAAATTCTTTCTCATTATAAAATAATTAAAAATCAAGAAGAAATTCAATACATATTAATTATTTCTTTAGCTATGTTCCAAATAATACAGCAAAAAGTTTTACTTTTTACTAAATGAAATCAAGCCAAGGGTTCAAAGAGTCATTTGACCAATGGCTCACAAACCCAATTGTTTGATGGACTTCTACACGAGCAGGAATTGCAGAGTAAAGTATTAATAGTCGCTCAATTAGAAATATTGCAGAAAAGGAAGAAGTTACAGTTGTCCAGGTAGTAACCGCAGTTGAGTTGCAAAGGGGAAAAATACCATAAATCTGTGGCTTCAATACGCTTGAGCAAAGAAGAATTTCAAATGCACTGGATGAGAAGTTGAC
>CAYREN010000092.1:0-7411 GCA_964423255.1 uncultured Roseivirgaceae bacterium
CAAATTGAAAAGTATCTACAGTCCTGGATAATTGAAGAATATGATGAAAGGGCCGATGAAGCGTGGAACAGAGACTACAGCAGTATCGATGCATTTAAAAGAAGTGTAGAGCCCAATCGTGAAAAGTGGAAAGCATTGTTAAATCCTCCAGTTCTAAAAAAAACAGGACCCTTAGAAAAACGTCCGCATATGCCATTGCAAGATATACATGCCGAATGGGTGAAACTTCCTCTTGGTCCTGTTACTGCTGAGGGTATTCTTGTATTCCCTCCCGGAGCCAGCAAAGAAAATCCGGTTCCAATAGTAATTGCCCAACATGGCATTGGTTCCACTCCTGAAAAAACATTTGAAATCGGCCATAAAAACTATCATGAATATTCACGTGAGTTATTAAAAGCTGGGTTTGCTGTTTTGGCTCCAATGAACCTACGGTCAATGCCTCGCCGCAACTATATCGAACGCTTGTGCCGGTTGATAGATACGACTTTGCCTGGAATAGAATTAGTAAGAATGCAACACTTATTAGATGTTGTTCTTGAAGATCCAAGAATAGATGCTGATCGGGTAGGGATGTGGGGGCTCTCTTTGGGAGGTATGGCAACGATGTTTTGGGCTCCTCTTGAGCCACGAATCAAAGCATGTGTGGTCAGTGGATGGTACAATCACAGGCTCACAAAAATGGCTCTCCCTGATGATCGGTATGTCAGTTTTATGGTGGTCGAAGAAGAACATGCATTTTTCAGAGGATGGGCAACTGAGTTTGCCGATTATGATGTAACTTCCTTGATATGCCCCCGTCCTTTATTAGTTCAACATGGAAAGGAAGACAGAATTGCACATTGGCCACATGTTGTAGATGAGTTTAATACGGCAAAAAAGCATTATGAAAATTTGAATATTGGCGATAGAATTGAGATTGATGTATTTGAAGGAGGACATGAAGCTATACCGGAAACTGGTATTCCATTTCTAATTCGTTGGTTAAAACCATAGAAATTAAAATGAAAGCAATACTGAGAAATAAATTTGATTTAGGCTTTTTTCCAACGCCGTTGCAACACTTAAAGCAGTTGTCGAAAAGATATCCTGACTATAATCTTTATATAAAAAGAGACGATCAAACCGGCTTGGCATCAGGAGGAAATAAAACAAGGAAGCTGGAATATTTAATTCAGGAAGCCATAGATGAAAATTGTGATACAATTATTACTGCGGGAGCCCAGCAATCAAATCATTGTAGACAAACTGCCGCTGCATGTGCTGTGGCAGGGTTTGAATGCCATTTAATTTTAGGAGGCGTCAATCCCAAAGTGTTTGATGGAAATTTATTGCTTTCATATTTATTGGGAGCCAAAATTCATTTTTCTGGTGAAAATAGAAAAGGAGAAGATATTGAAAAGGTTAAATCTGAACTGGAGTCAAAAGGTAAAAAATGTTTTACAATACCCTACGGAGGGTCTAATATCACAGGTGCGCTTGGATTTGTAAATGCTGTCAGGGAATTGAAGGAGCAACTAACTATGCAAAAGCTTAATATTGATTACATTTTTTTTGCTTCAAGTTCAGGAGGCACGCAAGCAGGATTAATCTTAGGTATGGAATTGTATGAGTTAGAGACGGAACTTATGCCAATAAATATTGATAAAATAGAAACATACGATATTCCAATAGAGAAGTATATTTTGAATCTTGTAAAAAGCGGGAAAGAAATACTAAATATCAAAAGGGATTATAGGCTTGTAGATATCAAATTAATTAAGGACTATGACAATGCAGGTTATGGGATTATGACAGAAAATGAAAAGTCAGCGATTTTAGAACTTGCCAGAACAGAAGGTATTATTCTAGATCCTGTTTATACAGGAAGAGCCTTTAATGGAATGTTGGATATTATAAACAATAATAAAATACAGTCAAATACAAATGTTCTTTTTTGGCATACAGGAGGATTGCCGGCAAATTTTCATTATGCAGATAAATTCTTTTGAATAATAAACCAAGATTAAAAAATAATAGATCTACCACAGATAAATTTTGTAAATATGATAAAATACAACAGCTTTAAATTTAAAATCTCACTATTTCTAACAGCTTTTTTTTTATGGCTTTCAGTAAGTTGCACAATTAACAAGGCTGACAATAGCTCTCAAGGCATAATTATTGAAAATGAAGAAATGAGACTCGTGCTAAATATCGATGGCACTGCACAAAGCCTCATTCATAAAGCCACTGGACAGGAATGCCTGGATACATCTAAGAAAATGCCTGTTTTTTCCATAACCCAATATCGGCCATACGACAATGAAGTAATGCTCGCCTATCCGGCAAAAGAGATGAGATTTGACGCTGATTCCATTTACAGAGTAGGTAAAGAGCTGATTGTGAGTTTTGAACTCACTGATTATGAGGCAACCATTGGATTAAAAATAGCAGAAGATTATATCGGGTTTACCCTGAAGAAATTGGAATATCATATGGCTGATTTTGGTGTAAAACGAAAAACCAATATTGACGAATTTACTCTAATGCAATTGCCTGTGAAGGATAGAGACCATTTTGGTAGTTGGCTCAATGTGGTTTGGGATGATCAAGTTGCAATCAATTTGTTGGGGACTGATCCTTTTGCCAAAATTGATGGAGAAAAGCGACATGGATATAAATTGTTAAAAGCCGAAGCAGCTGCAGAGGTAAAACTGCAAGGCGTTGGGGCAGCTTTAATCGTAACCGGGAAGGAGAAACTATTAGATAATATTGATCAGCTCGAACGAGATTATGACCTTCCTCTGGGTGTTGAAAGTCGAAGAAGCAAAGAGTATAAAAATTCCTATTACGAACTGAGAGATGTTACTACCAAAAATATAGATGAACATATTGCCTTTGCCAAGCAGGGTGGTTTTAGGCAAATGGTGATTTATTATCCCGATTTTGCCAGCTCTATGGGACATTTTACCTGGAGACCTGAATACCCAAATGGCATGGCTGATTTACAGGAGATAACCAGAAAGATAAAAGCTGCCGGAATGATTGTAGGATTTCACATTCATTATAATAAAGCCCAGATCAATGATGCATATGTAACTCCTGTCCCGGATGCCCGATTGAATTTGAGAAGAACATTCACACTGCGCGGGGATATTGATAAAAAGCAATCGACCATACCGGTAGAAGAAAACCCTAACGGATGTACATTGGAGGATGGTCGCAGGGTATTGAAAATTGGGACTGAGCTGGTTTCTTATGAAAAATATACGACTACTTATCCATATCAATTTAGCGGATGTCAAAGAGGTGTTTTAAATACCACCACGGTCAACCGTAAAGCTGGGGATTTGATTGGATTGCTGGATGTGGATACCTGGCCTATATTTGTGCGCTTTAATCAAAAGACAAATATCCAGGAAGAAGTCGCTGAAAGATGGGGGAAACTTTATCATGAAGCTGGCATACAATTTATCTATTTCGACGGTTCTGAAGATGCGCCAAGACCCTATTGGTTCAATATTCAAATGTCTAAATTGATCACGTACAATGCTTTTAAACCTGCACCAATATTTTCTGAAGGAGCAGTAAAGGCACATTTTGGATGGCATATTCAAAGTAGAGGTAACGCCTTTGATACCTTCGAACCCAAATTTGTTAAGGAAGCTGTTCGCAAACATCCGGCTTCCGAAGCGATGTTTCTTGCCAATGATTTCACATCGCTAAATTTTGGTTGGAACGACTATGTAGCTCCCGGTAAAAATACCATTGGAATGCAACCTGATATGTTTGAGTATATCACCAGCAGAGCTGCAGCCTGGAATTGCCCAATCGCCATGCTCGGTAAACTTGACCAACTGCAAAGTCATCCACGAACGGCTGATAACCTGGAAGTAATCCGAAGATGGGAGGAGGTTCGTGTTACGGAATTCCTAACTGAAAAACAAAAGGAAAACCTTAAAGATCTTGATCAGGAACACACTTTGTTGATTAATGAAGAAGGTGATTTTGAACTTGTTCCATATACCCAAATCATAAATATTGCTGATAGAAATAAGGATATCCGTGCTTTTGTTTTCACTCGCAATAATAAAACCTGGGTAGTTTACTGGCATTGTCGTGCAGAAGAAAGCTTGATTCTACAAGTGGGTGCCGGTAAAATACAACTGTTTGAAAAATTGGGGGAAAAGATGCCGATTGATGAGAATCAAGTAGGTACTATTGTTCCTCTTGGAAACCGAAAGTATCTTTCGTTTGATCTTTCAAAGGAAGGAGTGATTGAATTGTTTAAAAACGCAAAAGTACTATAAATAGAATTACATATGGGTAGAATTTCGAATGTTTCAGATACAATGAAAAGCGCAAATAGAATTATCTCCATCGATGCACTTCGTGGGTTTACGATGCTATTTATCATTGGTGGCGAGGGATTAGTGAGCAGTTTCTACAAGGTATGGCCAAATTCGTTTACAGAGGTTTTGGATCAAAATATGCATCACGCCGGATGGGAAGGATTCTATTTTATGGATTTGATTTTCCCAATGTTTCTGTTTCTGGTAGGCGTAATTTTACCATTTGTAATTCTCAGTAAGATTGAAAAAGGTTTAAGTCCAAAGGAGATGTATCCGCATATTTTAAAGCGCACATCGGTTCTCATTTTTCTAGGATTGGTTAATTATGGATTGTTACGATTTGATTTCGATACGATGCGCTGGTCAAGCGTGCTGGGTCGGATTGGCATATGTTACTTTTTAGCTTCTTTACTTGTAATGCACACAAACTGGCGGGTTCAGGCGTCAGTGATTATTGCCATTTTAATTGGCTATTGGGCGGCAATGATGTTTATTCCTGTCCCGGGTTTTGGGACAGGAATCCTTACCCCTGAAGGGAGCTTTTCTACCTGGTTAGATCAGCAACTTATCCCGGGAACCCTGGGTCTTGGACTATATGACAGACAAGGTATTCTTTCTACTTTTACTTCCCTCGCCACTACGCTAATTGGTGTGCTCGCCGGATATTGGTTGCGGTCTAAAAGAACTGGAAAACAAAAGACAATAGGCTTTATCATTGCCGGACTGATCTTGTTGATAGTAGGCTGGATTTGGGGGCAATATTTCTTTATCAGCAGAAATGTATGGACGAGCTCATTTGTACTTTATTCTGCAGGATGGTGTTTTCTAATACTTGCTTTTTTCTATTGGATAATTGATGTGCAAGGGTATAAAAAATGGACTTTCTTTTTTGTAGTGATCGGGATGAATGCCATTACGATCTGGGTAGGGCAGCGATTGATAGATTTTGAATTTACAGCCAATGCCCTTTTCTCCGGACTTTTCCAATACATCGGAATTCTGATGCCAGTTTTTATGGCTTTTTGCATTCTTATGACGAAATGGCTGTTTCTCTGGTTTTTATACAAACGTAAAATCTTTTTAAAGGCTTAAAAGACAGGCAGCATGTATTGAGAGGAGAATTATTAAGAAAAGTAAAATTATGAACACAGAAAAATCAAAAACCTTTCCAGAGTTAGAATCAAATATGTTTTTATTTGATGTTGGATTACCGGTCAATAAAAGTCAGGAATGTTCAGATTCAGATTTTGTCCAGGCTGTCGATGATGCGATACATACCTTAAAACCACTCATTAGTAATGAGACAACCATTTGCATCATTGTTGATGATTATACACGATTTACACCTACGGCTGAAATACTATTCTTTCTATTGCCGGAGTTGGAAGAGAAAGGCATTGAAAAAGAAAATATATTTTTCCTGTTTGCCTCCGGTTCACACCGGTTGATGAATGAAAAAGAGAAGAGGGCACGATTGTCTGATGAGGTATTTGAAAATTATCGTTCGATTGATCATCATTTTTTCGATAAAAGTCATTTGGTAAATAATGGAAGTTTTGATGATGGAGCTCCCATTTTAATTAATAAACATGCCATTGAGGCTGATATCAGAATAGCTATAGGAACTTTAGTCCCTCATATGCCTGCAGGATTTTCCGGTGGTGCCAAGATGCTCTTACCCGGAGTGGCTGGGGAAGATACTGTACATCACATGCATGTCGTAGGAGCCCTTGATCCAGACCAGGCGATAGGTGTCGTTGATACGCTTCCAAGAAAACTGATGGAGGCCTTCGCCGCTCAAACAGCCGAGCCATTTGCTATTATTAATGTAATCTTAAATGCTGACGATATTCCTGTTGGAATTGTCGGGGGCCATTATATTGAGGCACACCGTCGTGGAGTCGAAATTGCTAAAAAAAATTACTTTGTTGAAATACCTAAATTAGTTGATTTGGTAGTGTCTGACACGAGAGATCATGATGCTGATATGACACAGGCAAATAAAGGGCTATTTTCGGCTGCTTTAGCGGTTAAAGAAGGGGGCGAAATATTGCTTGTCACCAATTGTCCGGATGGTGTTTCTCCGGTCCATGGCAAAGAAATGTTGGAGTTTGGTAGGCTATCAAATTCTGAAATAGAAATGGCTCTCAAAACAGGCGAAATTAAAGACCCGATGTCAGCCATTGAAGTGCTTCATAATAATGTGGTGAGGGAAAAAGCTAAGCTTTACTTGTATTCTCCAAATATTACTAAAGAGGAGGCTGAAAAAATGAATTTTGAATATGTGGATGATTTGGAAGAGTTTGTTCAAATACGAAAAGATCAGAATCGAAGTATTGGGCGTTTGAGATCTTCAACGTTTATCGTGCCTTATGTTTAATAATTGAATGCGGAAATGATTAAATAATAAATCTTGGGTAGAATCATCAAATCAAATGAAAGGACAAAAATTTTTAATAATTAAAAATGGTACGGTTATAACTCCAAATCGCGAAATTCAGGATGGAGTTGTAATCGTGCAGGATGGTAAAATAGTTGAAGTTGGGAAAAGAGGAGAGGTGGAAGAGTCGTCCGAATTTGAAATAATTGATGCTGAAAATAGTTACATTTCCCCTGGGCTGATAGATATTCATGTAAATGGCGCCATGGGTGCTGATGTTACAAAGGTAAAGCCAGATACTTTCTCCACCATGGGTCATTTCTTTGCTGAACATGGAACTACTTCTTATCTGGGTACAGCCATCACTAGTGCAGATCACGACTTCATTAATGTACTAGAATATGCACGGGATTATATGGACAGTGGTAATACTAATGGTGCTGAACTATTGGGGATACATATGGAAGGCCCTTTTCTTAGTCATGGACAAAGTGGTGCTCATCCCCGAAGATTTTTATCCTTGCCAAAGCCTGATCATTATATGAAGTTCTTGGAGTATAGAGATGTATTAATAAAGATGACTATGGCACCTGAATTAGAAGGATCGAAACAGCTTGTTAAGGATCTGAAAAATAGAGGAATTATTGCTGCTGCCGGACATACCGATGGGATTTATTCAGAAATGATTCCTGCAATAGAT
>CAYREN010000092.1:7511-14421 GCA_964423255.1 uncultured Roseivirgaceae bacterium
GATGTCGATGCAATAGTCGAAAATGGAATTGCTCGTTTGGTTGATAACTCTGCTTATGCAGGAAGTGTGACAACTATGGAAGTGTGCGTGAGAAATGGAATTAGTCAGATGGGTTTGACAATGAGAGATGCGATTCGCATGGCTTCACAGACCCCGGCTGAAATTATAGGTGTTCATGACCGCAAAGGAAGTATTGAAAAAGGAAAAGATGCTGATATTATCATCTTGGATGAGGATATAAGTATTGAAAAAACCATTATTCGGGGGATAGTGAATTATACAAAAATGCCTTAATGATAACGTGTTGAAATTATATAATACAAAACCTTTAAATAACACAAAATGAAATGAAGTTCTTGAATTGGCAATCCGGCATTCGCCTGGGATTCTTGGTTATAATGGCAACATTTGTGATTTTACTCTTGGTTGAATGTTCATCCAAAAAGGAGAAGCAAATTGTAATAAAATTTTCTTCTGTGATTCCTCCTTCCAATCCAATCATGCTTACTTATCACTTTATTGGCGACGAAATTGAAAAGAGGAGCAATGGTGCTATCATCATTAAAATATACGATTCCGGCCGAATTGGAGGTGAGACTGACAGCGTAGAGAGATTGCTGCTTGGGACTCTTGAAATGGCAGATATGGCTACTTCAGTGTTGGGAAATTTAGTAGAAGATTTTTTCGTTTTTGATTTACCATTTCTATTTAATGATGCTGAGCAACAATACAAAATACTCCAAAGTGATGTTGGTAAAAATCTAAATAAAAAACTTGAGCAAACAGGAATAAAAGTATTGGCATATTATGGTACCGGTGCTCGAAGTATTTACACCAAGGAACCGGTTCAAAAAATTGAAGACCTAAGGGGTATCAAGCTCAGGGTGATGGAAAGTAATGTAATGATCCAGACCATCAATTCACTAGGAGCACATGCAGTTCCATTGTCATTTTCAGAACTTTACAATGCCCTACAGCAAGACGTGGTACATGGAGCTGAAAACCTACCCTTTCAATACTTAGCGACTGGTCATTACGATATCTGTCCAAATTATTTAATGACAGAGCACTTCATGGTTCCACAGGTAATTCTTATGCCTTTGGAATTTTATAATCAACTTAGCGAGGCGCATAAACTGATCCTCAATGATGTGATGAAAGATTCGCAGATATTCCATAGGAAAAACTGGTCGAAGTTAGAAAACCAGGCCCTGGAAAAATTGAGGCAGGAGGGAGTTGTAATTACTAAAGTTAATAAAGAACCTTTTCGACAAAAGGTCAAAAATGTCTACCTGGATTTTGAAGAACAATATGGCAATGAATTACTTCAGAAGATAAGAGAATGATGCAATGATAGAATGCATGAATGAGTTTTAGGAAAAATCAAAAAAAGATAATCAGTGGAAAAAATAGCATTTGTACTTCAAAGGACAATAAACAGGGCCGTGTTTATCCTTTTTGCATTAGTAACAATTATCATGACAATAAATGTGGTTGGCCGGTTTCTTCAACCCTTTATGCCTGATGGGATCAATATTCAGATAACTTGGGCAGAAGAATTTGTGAAGTACGCTGTACTATGGATTGTGTGGCTAGGGTCTGCAGTGATTATTCTCAATAAGGGACATTTCGCTCTTAATTTTCTAACAAGCAAATTTCCAGGTTCAAAATTATTGCAGGTAATTCAGTTTTTGTCTACGATAATTATGGCCTCAGTATTAATATATTATGGTATTGAAATAAGTTTTGAGTTGAGCATTCTCAAAACCCCATCTCTTCAAATCTCAAAAATGTATGTCTATATGATTGTTCCATTGACTGGGCTACTGATGATTTTTTTCGAGATTGTTGCTGCAGTTAGAAGGAACACAAAAAATCCATTATGATTGCTATCATTTTATTTATCATATTTTTTGTATTGATCATACTCGATGTCCCCATAGCATTTGCTATGGCATTATCATCAATTGTTGCCATTCTTTTCAGTGATCAGATATTTATGGTCGATGTTGCCCGTGAAATGGGAGGAGCGTTGCAATCTTTGTTCCCGTTTGTTGCCGTTCCCTATTTCATGCTGGCAGGGGAGATTATGAATAAAGCAGGGCTTTCGCAAAGGCTGATTGCATTTACTCAAACGCTGGTAGGGCACAAACGAGGAGGACTTTCTATGGTGGTCTGCCTTACGTCGATGTTATTTGGAGGAATATCCGGAGCATCATCTGCAGATACCGCTGCCATTGGCTCCGTCATGATTCCTGAGATGGAAAAGAAAGGATACGGTAAAGCATTTGCAACGGCCCTCACTGCCTGTGCAGGATCTACGGGTGCTATTATCCCACCGAGTATCATTATGATTTATCTCGGTGTAGTAGGAAATCTTAAAATTGAGAGCTTGTTTTTAGGAGGGATCATCCCTGGTATTTTGATTGGTGTCAGCTTAATGGTGGTAAGCTACTTTTATGCGAGGAATAAAAAAATTCCAATCGAACAAAAAGCCACATGGAGCCAACGGGTAAAGGCATTCAATGGTGCATTGTTCTCTCTTCTAATTCCTATTATCATTGTTGGTGGAATAATGTTTGGATTGTTCACTGCAACTGAATCCGCATTGGTTGCCATGTTGTGGGCATTGGTTGTTGGGGTTTTTGTCTATAAAAAAATTGGATTGCGTGAATTAGTTCAATCTGTAAAAGATACCGCAAGGGTAACGGCAATTATCGGTTTTATGATATCGGCTGCCTTTTTATTCGCCTATATTTTAAGTGTCGAGCAGTTTCCTGAATTAGTAACAAATTTCTTAGTCAATCTTGCCGGGAACAATACTATTTTTTTACTGTTGCTCGTAAATATTGCTTTATTGCTTGTCGGTACATTTATGGATGCAGGTGTTGCCATATTTATCCTCGTGCCGGTGCTATTACCCCTTGCTGATAAAATTGATATGAATCCCATACATTTTGGCATTATGATGGTGACTAATCTGACAATTGGTCTCGTCACGCCACCTGTTGGCACCACACTGTTTGTGGCATGTGGCATATCCAAAATTTCTATTTCAGAAGTTACGCCAACACTAATGCGTTTTCTAATCGTCCTTTTTATCATCCAACTCTGTATCACTTTTATTCCATCGATAACCCTATTTATACCAGAGTTTTTTTATTAACATTTATAAATAAGCATATCTATTTGAATCTTATTTCTGGATAAAAACAACCACAAGGTTTCGTGATTGAAGATTTTATCACTGATACTTAATTACAAGGGAGGCCTAATTAATTTGCTACGAATGATAGCTTTTCAGACTATATATATATTACGCATAGAATCTTTATAGACTGATAACTGTATTCAGCTATTTCTATCTCCTTTTCCCCGTCAACAAATCAAAGAAAAGATCGAAACTAATAATTGAAGCTTTCAACCCATCGCTTCTATTATAATAACCATAGCGCAACTCAATGGATTTGAATTGGGTAAATTTATTTTTCGACTTCTTTGTAAAGGGTGTTTTGAATTGTCCAATGGCGTACAAGGGAGAGTAGCGAATCCCAAGACCATACTTATTACTACTGAAAGCGGATTGATCATAATCAGAGGAAAAGAATTCCGCGTTTAGATCCGTTTTCCCAAATGGTTTAAAATATTTAGAGGCCGTCTGCGTGTGATATCTGTAAAATGGAATGATCGATATAAAAGGCGAAATTTTAATCGGTAAATCGATGCTAAACGTATGACCGACAACATCAAAGTTGTCCGAATAATAACGATAATACCCTCTGAATACAAAAAGATCATTAATAAAATAATTCATTCTAAAACCAAGTGGAATTCTTGTTCTGGATCGGGGCAGGTTTTCCACCTTTCTAAGCTTGTTTGATTCTAGTATTTCAATGGTAGAAAGACCATCAACGTCAACTCCATCATCAAAAAACACCCGATGAAAAGGAGTACTTAATAAGCCGTCTTGCTGCACAATTTCTGCAGAAAAAGACACCTGTAACCGCTTAGCAAGTACCTGTGAATAAACAATCCCAAAATTGTAGGAGTTGCGCTTGTCACTACCCTGTGGGTCTTCATCATCACTTCCAGGGGGTCTTAATTCTACAGGATAATAAAGACTCCAAGCATCAAAAAATGCCTGCCCGGTCAAGCTGAGTTCAGTGTTGCCATTACGTGATTCTTTTGTCAAAGAAGCACCAATGGATTTGGCGAACACATCATATTCCTTAGATAACCCCCCACTAAAAGAGTAAGTTAAGCGTGGCCGGGCCAGCCGTTTGGTATAGGTAGCATTAATGTGCTTCCGAGTATCTTTTCTTGAATCGGAACTTACATTGAAATCAATATTGTCTGTAGAAGCTGATGTTATAAAATCCGCGCCTACATCAAATGACAATTGCCGGGTAGAATCAATTGGAATATGCACAACAATTGCAGGTGTTATATCTGTAAGCTCTTCAGTGCCCAGTCCGCCTGTAACTGCGGAATGGTTTCCATCCTGGGTATAATAGCTGCCAAGAATATTAATCTCAACATTAGTTAGGGCAGTCTTTTTTAACCATTGATGATCATTTTCACGTCTTGCTTCAGGGCTCTCACCTTTCTGCCCCCAGGCAACCATGGATACTAGAAAGAGTGTCGCAAAAATTGTTGCTTTAATTAATTGCATCCACAACCTCCTCCAACTTTACCGCCATTAGCGCCTAGCGCAGCTTCACGGTACGATTCGAAATTGATTTCAAATGACTCAATCTTTCTCTGACTGAGAATCATATCTTCATCATTCAGATAAACTTTCTGATACTCCTGAATGCTCACACATGATGACAGAGCGCCAAAGGCGAATAAAAGACATAGAAATGTTTTTAACCGGTAGATCATATAGTATTTAGTTAGGTTCAATTTCAGTTACCTGTTGCGCAACCTGAAAGTTGATATTCAAATTTTTTGAAGAAACCAGCTTATCATCATCGGTGATGAGTAAGCACTCAATTCCCTTTAGTTGATTAATTAATGCTATACCATCATCCTTACCTATGACAAACATGGTAGTAGCCAATGCATCTGCCAATTCCGCATTGGAACAAACGATAGTAGCGCTTTTAATACCCGTCGTTGGATACCCCGTTCGGGGATCGATAATATGAGCATACCTTTTGCCATCATGCATGAAGAATTTCTCATAATTGCCTGAGGTCACCACCGAAGATTCATCAGCTTTTAGCCAGCCCAAAATTTGACGACTCTTATCTGGTTTGGCAATGGCAACATCCCAACTATTACCATCTTTGCGCCACCCCCAAGTGGTGAGATCTCCAGCAGCATTTACCACACCACTTTTGATACCCATTGTCTTCATTACTGTTTTGGCTTGCTCAGCGGCATATCCTTTTCCTATACCCCCAAACCCGATTTTCATACCTTTTTTCTTCAGAAAAACTGTGGTATCATCAGGATTCAAAATGATATTTTTATAGTTGATATTCGCAACCGAAGCCTCGATAGCTTTTGGAAAAGGAGGTTCTTTCATAGAACCATCAAACTTCCACAAATGACCAACTGAAGCAAAAGAAATATCAAATGCCCCATTGGTAAGATTAGAAATTCTCAGGCTTCTGGAAATAAGATCGTATAACTCTTTATCAACCTTAACCGGAAGAATGCCTGCATTTTTATTGATCAGACTTGTTTGTGAATGCTCGTCCCAGGATGAGATAAGCTTTTCGATTCGTTGTACTTCACTTATTCCCGCTTCTATTCCTTCATCGGCAAGTCCGGTATCAGTTGAAACAGCAGTGATTTCAAATCGTGTTCCCATAAGTAAGAGCACCCGCTTACGGGCAAGTTGATCTTGAGATGGTTGGGCAAAACAATTCATCCCGATTAATAACAACATCGCCCATGCAGACAAAATTATTAGTTTCATTTACTTTCTTTGATTAAAACATTTTCCACATAGCTAATATATTCAGCAGCCCCTCCGGATCGGTAACCAGATTTTTCAATCACATGTTCATCGGCATCGAGAAATACCACTGATGGAAAAGATCCTTCATGATTAAACCTATTGGCAAGGGCTTCATTTTGTTGTATTTGTTCTTTAGGTAATTTGTTCTTTTTTAATCTGGGAAAATCAAGCTCAACAGGAACCAGATTTCCCCTGGCATACTTTTGGAATGCTTCAGTATCAAAGACCTCTCTTCGAAGAAGAATACAGGGCTTACACCAATCAGATCCTGAAAAATACAGCATTACTGTTTTATGCTCCTTTTTAGCCTGAGATAATGCTATTTCATAATCTGTCTTCCAAAATGTTTCAGTAGCATCAAAACTATTTCCTGCTATACTGCTCCACCACAGAATAGTGATAAAAGATAATTGGATTAAATACATACTTCAATTTATTAGTTTGAATTTGTAATAAATAAATCCGGAGTGTTTAGCCGGATTGTCATGAAGACCACTACATCTCCATTTTTAAGTTATAATCTGCGGAATGTTTACCTGACTCCACTATTACAAAAAATAGAGATAGTAGTAATACAACACTTGCTTCTATAAGATTTTGAGAATTCATAACAAACAAGAAATTCACTGCCACAGCACCCATCAATATTGGTATCTGAACCGCAACTGCTATTCTTGTAAGTAATCCAAAAATAATGAGAAGGCCTCCACCCAAGTGCACCATGGTCACATATTGATAGATAATCATAGAAGCAAAAAATTATTCATTGGGAGAGATAATATCCAGTAAATATTGAGAGTCAGTAGTGAAATTGATTCCTTTGAAGAAAAGGAATCCACCTAAAAACCATCGTAAAAGATCCAGCAAGAAAAAAGGATTACGACTGTTTGTCCATTTATTTAGTTTTTTTATCATTTTCATAGTTTCAAAAATTTATGT
>CAYREN010000093.1:0-14410 GCA_964423255.1 uncultured Roseivirgaceae bacterium
GAAGAAGGTGAGATAAAAAATGATATACGTGTTGGCTTTTGGAAGGAGTATTATGTTGATGGAGAAGTGAAAATTGAAGGTAACTATAGAAATGGGTTGAAGGTTGGAAAATGGAAATCATATTATAGCACAGGAATACTTCAAAGTGAGGCTCTTTATACCAATGATACGCTCAATGGAATATTTGTTAGTTACGTGGCTGTACTCGGGACTGTTCAAATGGAAGTTGACTATAAGATGGGAAAGAAGTATGGAGTTTTTGAATCGCACTATGATAATGGCCAACTAAAAAGAGCGGGGATTTATCAAAATGATAAAGAAGTAAGTGATTGGAAAGAGTTTTATGAAAATGGTCAAATTAAATCTGAAGAAAAATATAACCAAGGCATGCCTACCGATAAATGGAAATATTACTTTCCTTTTTCCGGTATAAAAAAGGAAATTACGTTTGAAAATGGATTGCTCGAGGGAGATTATATCGAGAACTTTCCCAACAACCGAAAAAGCGTACGTGGCAAATATAAAGAAGGATTGAGAACCGGAGTTTGGTACAATTATCATGAAAATGGTAAAATTTATTCCTTTGGCAATTATGAAAATGATTTTAAATCTGGAAATTGGAAATACTTTGACGATCGGGGAATTTTAGTTGCAGAGGGGACATTTGAAAATGATTTGGAGCATGGTCAATGGTACTATTATTACAATGAAGGCGCTATTAAATCAATTGGCTCGTACAAAGAAGGAATGGAAGATGGATTGTGGGGTGTTTTTCATGAAAATCAAGTACTCAATATTGAAGAATATTGGCGAGAAGGGAAACTGTTGAGTACAGGACCATTTTTTACAGCATTTGGAGATTCATTGTCTTCTGGAACATTAAAAAAAGGAGAAGGGGTCTATAAAAAATATTACAATGATAAATCCCTAAGGGAAGAAATCACATATAAGAATGGAGAGAAAAACGGATCTGCCAAATTATTCTTCGAAAAAGGAGAGATTGCCTCTGAAGGGAAATTTATTGATAGTAAAAAGGAAGGCTTATGGAAATATTATCATAGCAATGGAAATATTGAATCTCAAGGTAAATATAAAAATGATGAGTTGGAAGGTCTCTGGATGTTCTTCAATAAATCTGGTAAGGTCGTAGATAAAAAAAATTATACTAAGATGAGAAGACTGGAAGAAAGTCTATCGGAATAAAGTATAATAGGTTCTACCTCGAATTTAATGGAAATTATAGGTCACAAACAAATAGCAGATTAATTTATAATATGATGGTCATCCTGAATTCATTTCAGGATGACATTTTCCATTTTAACTAAATGAAATCAATTTTTCATTTAACTCTATTAAATTTACCAGCCGGGGACGGGTTCGTTGTAGAGCCGTATAGTAAAATACCATGGTGAAGGATCAATGCATAATTTTAAAAATCAATTCTTTCAAAATTTGTCCGTCTGGGATATTTGAAGCATTTACACCCTTACTTTGAAGATCGGCATAGCGAAGGTCATGTATTACAGATACCACTTTATTGACCGGATAATTTCTTGAGGCTGTCAGATAATCTTTGACAAAGAACCGATTTACTTTCAACGCCGATGCAAGGTTGCTATCCGATTTATCTTTTGTGCCATGCACAATTAGCAATTTGGAAAAAAATCCATACAAAATAGAAATGATTGGAATAACAGGGTTGTTTTTTGGATTGGATTCAAAGTAATTAATTATTTTATTGGCCTTGACTACCTGACGGAAAACCACAGCTTTTTGTAATTCAAATGCATTGTATTCCTTGCTGATGCCAATATATTTCTGAATGATGTGGTCATTAATTTCAACTTTTTCTTTAAAATTAATTAACATCTTATCTATTTCATTGGCCAACCTTTCGAGATTGTTACCAATAAACTCTGAGAGCATAAATACACCCTTGTCAGTGATGCTAAAATCTTTTTGGGCAAAGTAATCTTTTATCCAGTCAGGCACCTGATTGTCATATAATTTTTTTGACTCAAGAGTAACTGCGTATTTCCCCAGAGTTTTTGCAATAGCTTTTCTCTTATCAAGTTTTTTATGTTTATAGCAAAATACCAGTATGGTAGAAGGTAATGGGTTTTCGAGATAAGCTTTCAGTTGTTTATCTCCTTGTTCTTTTCCAAAGTCAACAATGTTTTGAGCTTCCTTTACGATGACAACCTGCCTTTCCGACATCATCGGGTAGCGCTTGGCGTTGTTGAGCACATCGCTCATTCTCACGTCTTTTCCATAAAGAATAATTTGGTTAAATCCTTTGGCAGATTCTTCCAATGCGTTTTTCTCAATTATGTCTGATATAATATTTATATAAAATGGTTCGTCGCCATATAAAAAATATATGGTAGCATATTGACCAGCTTTCAGATTTTTAATTATCTGCTTTGCTTCTCTCATTATTCAGTAATAGGAGGTGAGAATTTGTAAATTTCAGTAATTATGGAGCCCTCACTCCCCTTGCGGTTTTTGTAGAGAAAAGAAGCATTTAATGAAGAAATACTCGTAACATGTATAGACTCCTTTTTATTATTTATTTCAAATATCAACGTGTCGGATCTTGAATTTATAATAAATGGTTCTTTGGCGTACCAACTTCCTACATATAGTACACCATCATTTAGAGATTCACAAAATGTAGGATTTGAATTACAGAGTGTAGTATCTGACTGACAAAAATCAGGATGTTGCAAACAAAAATCCAGGCTGTCGCATATTAGAGGATTATAAGCATACAACAATGGTTTTGGCTGTCCTACATTGCCTTGAAGAAAAATTAGAAAATTATCCATGCCACAATCATCAGGATCTATTGCTGTGCCATCTTCAGCTTTTGAAACGCGCTCCCATATTTTTAATTCGTCAGAAGCAAGAAGATATTCCATTTCTTTTTGTGTATATCCTCCATACTCCCTCACTTTATCCTCACAGGATAAAAGCATTAATAATATGGTGACATACAAGATTAAATTTTTCGACATTATAAGGTTCTTATTTGCTTACCAATTTTTTAACAATTTCAAAAAATATTATAAAGTT
This sequence comes from uncultured Roseivirgaceae bacterium, assembly GCA_964423255.1. Taxonomy (GTDB): domain Bacteria; phylum Bacteroidota; class Bacteroidia; order Cytophagales; family Cyclobacteriaceae; genus JAAUQL01. The sequence goes on from CAYREN010000093.1 coordinate 3,076, forward strand.
GCAATTTATAGATAAAACAGATTCTTCCATGAAATAATATTGGGTCAGTGCAATTTTTTTTGGTTGTGTCTTTTAATCCTAATTAAGGAACTCATCGAAATTTATACTTACATAATAAAGTCCACCAATCTGAGCACTGCCATAGCTTGTGGTATAATATTTATTTAAAATATTTGAACCTCCGATTTTTACAATAGATTTTATTCTTGGTATTTTTATAGCCACGTTGGCATCTAAAGTCCCAAAAGCAGGCATCTGAGCAACTCCAAAGTTTGACTCCCACAAAAACTCATTCTGCCACCTGTAGTTAAAATGAATACCGACATTTTTAATAATTTGTCTATTTCCTAAGCCAATATTATATCGGTAGTCTGGTGTGTTGTATCTCAATTGCCTGCCAGCCTGATCTTCATTTTCATCCAATTTATTGTAGGCTACATTTCCTTTGATATAATACCCCTTCATCAAATTGATATCAACACCAATTGCCCAACCATAGGAAGAAATCTTGTCAGGAATACTCACAACAGTTTGAAACCTGCGTTCTTGGGGAGTAAAGGGATTTTGCGCTAGCAACTGATTGGCAATAAAGCCTGTATATTCATTTTTGTAAACATACGCATCCACAAAAAGCATTTTATGAAAACTTAAACCCTTATACCCAAGTTCCATGGCTGCGACCTTTTCCGGACCGAAAGTTGGAATAACAAAAGGCCCATCATCCACCACAGGATCATCAGTGATGGGGTTTGATCCCGAAAGTGGATAGACTGGGTTGGTGTCAAAGTCGTATTTATTCTGTATCTCCGGCAAACCAGCGACTGCATGAAAAAATCCCAATTCTAAATCTATCCATTGGTCTGCGGTAGATGGAAACCTAAATGCAGTCTGATATGAAGCTCGAATGTTGTGTTCTTTTTTCTGATCAATAGAATATAATAGTGAAAATCTTGGCGTAAACTCTCCTTCAAATTTCTCATGCTTATCATATCTTGCCGAGGCAGTTAGCTTCAACTTATCACTTAACAATGATTTAGAAATTTGAGCATAGGCACCGAATACATAATATTTGATCGGATGGCCTGGTGAATCTGAAAAAACCGTCCCATCGCTATCGACCCAATATATTCTATAACTTGATCCAACTATCAAATCGACAACTTTCAATTTATTGGAAAAATTATACATTCCTTCGATATGCCACAATTTGCTTTGATCAATCACCTTTGCTCCACCATCAACTACTGGTTTTTGAACTATTTCTTCGAAACGAGAATTAAACTCATCGGTACCGGGTAGGGGTAGGGCCGGCTTACCTGATGTAAAAATATTTCCAAAATTATCACGATTGTCTGCTACCATTCTGGCAAATTCGTGTGCGTCATCTTCTTTAGAACCCAACAGTACATTTTGTGCAAAAGACCCAATATAATCTTCGTACCAATCTTCACTTGATTTCCATGATTCATTTAATCTTAACCCTGCACCACCCACATCGTAAGAATCTCCTGAATTCTCAATAATTGCCCATGTTCTCACGAAAAAATTTGAGCTTCTAATTTCAAGTTTTCCAAATCCAACGTCAAAATCTCTTATGGAAAACCTGTTGATTGCAGTATAGAGACTCGTACCCTTACTGAAATTTCCTTGTGCGATGGCTTCCAAATTTTCATTAATTCTATAATGTAATGCACCACTCAGTCGCAAATTGGTGGTATTATAATCTGCCATTTCTTTTTCATTCCATCCGGTTCTGGATACTACCTGATCGGGGAAAGCATCTACGACTTTATTTATTAATGCATCATACTCAGGTGATCCTGGTTTCTGCCCTTGACTTTCGGCAATCGCTTCAGCAACTGACGGGGCGACTTCCTTTAAGTTGACCGGTACGATGATATCGTCACCATAAACATTTACTCCATCATATCCGGGATTGCTCTCTCTAGTCAATTGAGGATTGTTCAAATCAGTTCTATCCCTAAAATCCGAAGCATGCCAGTCTGTGGCCTGGAGATAGTTCCCGGTGATTTTAAAAGCCAATTTATCGTTAAAAGCTTTGGCGTATCTTAAACTGACATCATACATCGGTGATGGATTCTGATGGTAGTCAGCATTTAAATGCATTATTCCCGTTTGCACTGCCAAGCTCAATCCCTGGTATTCAAAAGGACTTTTGCTTTTCATTAGTAAGGTTCCATTCATGCCTCCCGGGCCATACAAGGCAGAAGATGCTCCGACCAAAAGCTCAACACTTTCTACATCCAGCTCAGAAAGGCCAAACAGGTTTCCTGCGGCAAAACTTAATCCCGGAGAAACATTTTCTATGCCATCGACCAACTGATTCATTCTATAATTGGACTCACCTGTAAAACCCCTTGCATTGGGGAATCGAAACGTTAGGCTATTCACATTCATATCTACTCCTTTTAGTTGATAAAGCCCATCGTAAAAATTTGCGGTAGAACTTTGCTGAATATCCAGGATGCCCATTTTCTCTATGCTGACAGGAGACGTAAGAATTTGCTCTTCAATTCTTGACGCCGAGATCACTACATCTTGTCCAACAAATATCTTTTCTAATAATTTAATTTCTAAGTACCGATCTGATGCATCTATTTTTATTTCCTGAGATTCGAACCCAATTATGGAAAATACAATTATAAATGGAGGGATCGTTTTTGTGGAAAGCTGAAAATTGCCTTTTGTGTCGGTGATGGTCCCTATCATTTTGTCCTTGATTCTGATATTAACACCAATTAGTGGTTCTCCTGAAACTTCTTCTACCACTTTCCCTTTAATTATTTTTATATCGGATCCGTGAGAATAGATAATGAATAAGAAATAATAAAGCACAAATAATGAAATTTTAGAAAAACAATATTTCATAAATTGAGATTTTAAAATTTGCAAATTGTAAGAGTTTTCATCATGGTTTTGGGTGTTATAAAAATGCCGGACTCTATATCAATATATTAAAACAACTCTCATATAATTAGAGAATTAGTCATTTAAACATAATTTAATTATCTTGTTCATTTCAAATTTGGTTTGGTAATTATACTTTTTAGCCGAATAATAAGTTAATAATGTTTGGGTAATACAAAAAAAATATAAACTAATACTTGAAGTTTTGAAAGTCAAAAAAAGTATTAAATCTTTGCACTTAAATAAATTTAGAAATAGAATATTATGAATAAAGAAAATAGATTAATTAAGGGAATAATTCGAGCATTTTCAATAAGCATTCTTTTTAGTGCTATTCTTTTTATAGAAAGTTGTAATAATGACAATGGAGAAAACGATCCGGAATTATTCACTTTACCTGGAGTATATACTTTTAGTGAGGCATTATTGCAGACTAAGGTTTCGATGGTATTGAATTTAGGATTTGGGGATCTTCCAATAAATTTTCCAGAAGGTACAGATATCACTGATCAATTGGCTGGTGGATTACTGGAAGAAGCTCCATGTGATAACGCTGAAAATGCAGCTGTTGAATTGAAAAGCAATAATGAATTATTTTTTACTTGTAATGGCGAGAGTAATGAATTAAAAGCAGGAACCTGGGAATACAAAGAAATAGATAAGATATTGAACCTTAATCTCTCATCGCCACCACTATCATTTGCTATTCCGTTGAAAATCGAGGATGTTGTTATTGATGAAAAAAATGAAATAATTGCCGGGACCATTAAATCATTTCCTTTAACTCGAGATTTATTGTTGAGTTTTATTCCTTCATATTTAACAGCGACAATGACATCTATAGAACTGGAGGCATTGAAATCTCAATTTCCTCCGTTGTTGCAAGTTGATGTGGATATTAAATTTCAGAAAGTGAAAGAGTAGAAGATATATTTATCAGATTAAAAGTCTTGAATTTTTTTCAGGACTTTTTTTTTGATCCAAACTTCATTTGATAAGTGTTTTATTAAAATCCAAAGACAACTGAATCCAATATTCCAATTCGGTGTCCATATCTATGGCATGCGGCTCTAAAAAAACATATCCTTTCATAGGTCTTCCAGTAAATTTCATTTCCTTGCATCCGGTCTTTTCAAGAGCATTTTCATAATTATCTTTTCCAATTCTGGCCATCAATTCCTCCTTTACTATACCTACACACATCTTTGTCCTTACCATAAATGTAAGGCCGCCCATCATTTTTTTCTCTTCAAATTTCACGTGTTTATTGAGAAGAATATTCCTGATTCGATCTGCTAAATTTTCGTCGTAAGCCATATTTTGTCTATTTAATGTGTCTATTGATAAATATCTTCCAAAACTCCAGCTAATCTGACGCCGGCCTGTAACAATCGCAAATTGACGGTTTGTAAATTATTATAATTGTACTTGTAATTGATTTTATGCCCTTTGGGCAAATCATATATTTGTGCCCGGTACGAGATTGACTCTTTTACCCAAGTCATTAAATCATCATTTTTCCACTGGATAATTTGGGCATTTGTTGGTTTGTCAATCCAATGTACATATTCCGTATAGCTTAGCTTTTGGCCATCAATAATTCCTGAGTCCCAAACCCTGTGTAGGTTTGAAGATTTATAAAAATATGTTAATCTCACCTCATTTCCACCTTTATCTTTTCCATTGCCAACATGTAAAGGTTGGTGAATATCTCCAATAAGATGTATTAAGCATTTTAGTGTAAATATTTCTTCTTCTTTCTGCAAACGATCTGATTTCAATATTGAAATGTAAGAATTTATTGCCTTGATGATGTCACCTTTTTTTGGTGCTTTCTCATACACACTTTCATTCGGAATTGTGCAGTAATGCCAGGGTTTTAGGGAATCATACGCAGGGTTTGATTTTAATTGATCCATAAAGTTACTGACCATTGCCATTGATTGACCATCAAGAATGGATTGGATTTTTTTCTTGACTTTATTCGACAAATGATTTTGTGCTATTTGGCCAACAATTCTATGTCCGCTTTGTCCCCATGCTATGCAATCTGTTGAGAAAAATATGCTATACAAGGCAACCGTTAAATATTTCGTGGTCACATATCTATAAATGTATTTCATAATATTATTATTTGCTCATTCAAAAGTTGTTCGAAGAAATCACTAATAAAAATTTTTTGAAGAAAATTCGGTACATACGCTTTAATTGTAAACCAAGGCTTTATATTTTCGGCATTGAAGTTATTAAGATATGAAGATTCTTGCGATTGGTAGAAATTATACGGCACATATTGAAGAGTTGAAAAACGACAGGCCGGAAGAGCCATTGATATTTACAAAACCTGAAACAGCATTACTTCAAAATAATGCACCTTTCTTTTATCCAGATTTTTCTAACAATATTCATTTTGAAGTAGAAATAATCTTAAGAATATGCAAACACGGCAAATATATTGACAAAAAATTTGCGCAAAATTATTTTGATGCTATTGGAGTTGGGATAGACTTTACAGCGCGCGACCTTCAGGATAAAGCAAAGGCAAAAGGGTTACCCTGGGATTTAGCAAAAGGTTTTAATGGATCAGCACCAATATCAAAATTTATCGATAAGGTAACATTTTCAAATATCAAAGACCTTAATTTCAGTTTGAATCTTGATGGAGAGAAAAAACAAGAAGGAAATACCTCTTTAATGCTTTTTGAATTTGAAGAAATAATATCTTATACCTCCAAATTTATTATGTTAAAAAAAGGTGATATCATTTTTACAGGAACGCCAAGTGGAGTTGGTCCAATAGCAATTGGGAACAAATTAGAAGCATTTATTGAGGGTGATAAATTATTGGAAGTTGAAATTAAATAGAGCTGGCATTATTGTATTACTGCTTATCAATGCAATTGTTTCTGACATTTGTGCTCAGGAAAATTCCTATATGTTTCCTGTAAACCCAGACCGGCAAAACTATCTCTCCGGTACAATGGGAGAGTTGAGAGGAGCACATTTTCATGCAGGAATGGATATAAAAACTGGTGGCGCCACAGGGTTAAAAATTTATGCAGCAGCAAATGGCTATATTTCAAGGGTGAAAGTTGATGGCGGCGGATATGGAAATGCATTGTACATTGCTCATCCACATTTGGGCACAACCACGGTTTATGGTCACCTTAAAAAATTTAACAAAGAGATAGCAGACTATGTGATTGCTGTACAGTACAAAAGGAAGAAATTTTCAGTTAATTTATATCCTGAGGCAAATAAATTTAAAGTTAAAAAAGGAGATATAGTTGCTTTTTCTGGAAATTCAGGAAGTTCTGGTGGCCCCCATCTTCATTTTGAAATAAGAGATAAAAATCAAAATCCGGTCAATCCCCTAAATTTTAATTTCAGCGAGATAAAAGACAATATCAAACCAACAGTTCAGAAAATTGGACTAAAAGCTATGAACAAAAATTCGAGAGTCAGCAATCAATTTGGCTTCTTTGAGTTTACACCTTCACGTGTCAATAATGAATATATTGTGAGTAAAACCATCTCAGTTCATGGAGAAATCGGAATATTTTTTATGGGTTACGATCGGCTTAATAACGCTTCAAACAAAAATGGAATTCCTCACATCAAAGTAAAAATTGATGATGAACAAATAATTAATATACTTATCGATAAAATACCATTCAGTAAGACACGACAAATTTTGTGCTATCAGGATTATGAAATAAAAACCAAAACCAAAAAGGTATTTCAAAAGCTGTTTATTGATGATGGCAATGAACTGGATATTTATGAAACTAATGCTAATAAAGGCATCTTGACTATTACTGACACTTTGATTCACAATATTGAGATAGAATTAGAAGATGCCTATAAAAATATCTCTATTCTGAAATTTAAAGTAAAAGGGACAAAACCTCAGGTTGCAGCAATAAATGATTCCAAAAATTTTAAACCTTTTCGGCAAAGAATTATTGATAATACACTTTTGTTTATGGATAAGAAAGCTGAACACAATGGATTTTTTGCAAATGTTTACACAAATCGAATGAGTTATGAAATCTCATCCAGTTATTATGTAAATGACTATTCTGTCTACCTTTGGGATTTAAGAATTGGCACACCGGATTCGATAGAACTTTGTGGAAAAATGATATATCCCGGAGTGGAAATGATAGTACCATCTGAATCGGATTTTCAATATTTTAAATCAGAATTTGACTTGCATTTTTATAAAAAATCACTTTTTGATACCCTTTATCTCAAAACAGATTACATGGATGAATTGGCAAATGACAGAGAATATTTTGAAATAAGTGAGGATATTTATCCATTGAAAAGCAACATGAAAGTTATTTTAAAACCAAAGGGGAGATATGAAAATAGAGATAAAATTTCTGCGTATTATACCACTGATTTGACAGATTTTAGTTTTCAAGGGGGTGATTGGGTAAATGATTATTTTGAGTTAAAAACTCGTACCTTAGGAAAATATACTTTGTTAACAGATACAGTTCCCCCGAAAATAAAAATTGTTCAGCAAAATAGTAATTATATAAGGTGCTACATCACAGACGATCTTTCGGGAATAAAGGACTTTGATTTGTTCGTCGATGATCAGTGGGTGCTCATGAATTTCGACCCAAAGAGAAATTATATTTGGTCGAAAAAACTGGATCCTTCAATACCTTTTGTTGGAAAAATTGAGCTCAAGGTTAGGGACAATGTCAATAATGAAAATATTTATACTACTATCTTAAAATAATATCATGAATGTAAAAATTGGAGATGTAGCACCAGATTTTTCTGTAAATGATCAGAATGGTGAACCTGTGAAATTGTCAGACTTCAAAGGAAAAAAGGTAGTTCTTTATTTCTATCCAAAAGACAATACTCCAGGATGTACCGCCGAATCTTGCAATCTTAGAGATAATTATCAATCATTGAAGAAGGCCGGATATGAAATACTGGGTGTTAGTAAAGATAATGAGAAGTCACATGCGAAGTTTATTGAAAAGCACGACTTGCCATTTACATTGCTTGCTGATACAGAAAAAATTATCCATGAAAAATATGGGACTTGGGTAGAAAAATCTATGTACGGCAGAAAATATATGGGAACTGCCAGAACTACTTTTTTAATTGATGAGAAAGGAAAGATTGAAGACATCATTGAAAAAGTAAAAACCAAAGATCATACGGCTCAAATATTGAAATAGGACATTAAAATGCCCAGTCTCTTTATAGCAATTTTATTAATATTTGTCACAATCTTTGGCTGTAATCCAAAGCAAGAAGATGAGGCTGCCTGGGTAAAAATTAAAACCAACTTTACCCCTCCTCCAAAATATGTCAATCAATTTGGTAGCCTCAATTCACCATTGAAATTTTATGATGGAAAACCAGTTAAAACACCAGAGGATTGGAAAAAGCGTAGACTAGAGATATTGGATACATGGCATCAAATGATGGGTAAATGGCCTAAGTTTATCAAAAACCAAACTCCCGAAATAATCGAAAAGTCCAATAGAGGTAATGGTATTGTACAATATAAAATCAGGTTTTTATGGATGCCCAATGAAACTACTATTGGGTATCTACTCATTCCAGAGAACTCTGGTAAAAAACCTGCTGTAGTAACTGTATATTACGAACCTGAAACTGCTATTGGAAAAGGAAAGCCATACCGTGACTATGCCATACAATTGGCGAAAAGAGGATTTGTGACTCTTTCGATAGGAACTACAAAAGCAACCAAATCTAAAACTTATTCATTGTATTACCCGGATATTGATTCTGCCCAGGTTGAGCCATTATCGATGCTGGCATATGCGGCCGCTAATTCATGGTTTATATTGGCTAATCACCCGGAAGTGGATGCTACCAGAATTGGTATTGTAGGACATTCCTTTGGAGGGAAATGGGCCATGTTTGCATCATGTTTGTTTGATAGATTTGCATGTGCTGTATGGTCGGATCCGGGGATTATTTTTGATGAGACGCGTAAGGATATAAATTACTGGGAACCCTGGTATTTGGGTTATTATCCTAAACCCTGGCGAGAGAGAGGAGTAATTACACCCAATAATCCTGCTCATGGCCTATATCCAAAGCTTGTTAAGGAAGGATTCAATCTGCATGAATTGCATGCTCTTATGGCCCCAAGACCATTTTTGGTTTCTGGTGGTTCGGAGGATCCTCCTAAAAGATGGGAAGCTTTGAACCATACCATATCAGTCAATAAATTATTGGGATTTGATAATAGGGTAGCTATGACAAATCGCCAACAACATTCGCCGGATTCGATTTCTAATGAGCAAGTTTATCTGTTTTTCGAACATTTTTTAAAAAATTAGTATTTGCAAGAAGGTTTTATCGAGATAGTGCAGGCGTTTTAGTATCTAATTTATTGGCGATAAAAAAAGGGCCCGAAAGCCCTAATTCAAAACCAAAACAACCAACTATAGAAAATCATCTTTGCTCAGTAGCAAACGTTTTTATTTCCATACCCAGTTTTTCCCAGGTATTAAAACCTCCACCGAGATTATATAATTTTTTAAATCCATTATTTTCAAGAATCATGGCAGCAACATAACCTCTGAGCCCACGCGCACAATACACAACAGTAGGCTTTTCACTGTTTAGTCTATCAAGGTTATCTCTCAGCAAATCCAATTCGATATTTATTGCAGATTCTATCATTCCTTGTTTCTCCAACTCTATTGGAGCTCGTACATCAATAATTTGATAATTTTCTTTTTCATTACTTCGAATGATCATTGATAAATCATCTGCTGTAATTTCATGAAATTTATTTTTGTCTTTGTTTCCTGAAACGAATCCAGCTACAATTACCGGATCTTTTGCAGGAGAATATGGAGGCGCATAGGCAAGATCGAGATTTGGTAAATCATCAACAGTCAACTTCCCTAAAATCGCCGTGCTTATAACGTCGATGCGTTTATCAACACCTTTTTCACCAAATATTTCAGCACCAAGTATCGACCTTGTATTTTGATTGTAATAAATCTCCATGATGATATCCTTTGGGTTCGGATAAAAACTTGGAGTAGCAGGAGCAATTATTAATGTAGATTCGTAATCTATGTTCATCATTTTTAATGCTCTGGGATTCATTCCTGTTCTTGCCAGCGTATAATCAAATACCTTAACTATTGCAGTTCTGTAAGCCCCTTTGAAGTGCTCCTCTCCACCAGCAGCATTTGCTCCAGCTGCTCTGCCCCCTTTATTGGCATGTGTGCCCATGGGAAAATAATCATGCTCACCAGATTGAATATTCATAATACTGGCACAATCGCCCGCAGCATAAATATCTGGAAGATTGGTTTCCATTTTGGCATTTACTTTTAACGCACCATTGCGAATTGTTTCAGCCCCTTTGGACGCCAACATGCTCGTATTTGGTTTTCCTCCTATTCCCATCAATAGATAATCGCATGGTATCACGCTTCCATTGCTTAGTTTCACTTCGGTTATTTTCCCGTTCTCAACTTGCAATTCATCAACTGTGGTGTTTGTGTGAACGTCAATTCCATGCTTCGTCAGTTCATTTTCAGCCATATTGCCAAACTTACTATCCCAAGGAGAAAGGACAGATGGTGCCATTTCCACCAAAGTAACTTTCTTCCCGATCGTGTTTAAATTTTCGGCAACTTCCACACCAATTAATCCGGCACCCAGTACGGTAATATTCTTTTTCTCAGTTGTAACTTTGTCTCTGACAATTTTATCATACTCTTCAATTGTTCTACAATTGGTCCAATTATCAGATTTATCAAGATTCTTTATTGGTGGTATAAATGGAGAAGCACCAGCTGCATAAATCAATTTCGAATAGTTATATGTCCCATTTGGAGTAATAACTTTATGTTGATTGGGCAAAATGTTTATTACAGGTTCTTTCAGACGCACATCAATATTGAATCTTTCTCTAAGTAAGTCTGCCTTTACTATCATTAACTTATCTCGCTTTTTAATTATCCCAGAAAGGGAATACGGAATTCCACAGGTAGCATAACTAATAAATTCAGTTTTTTCAAAAAGAATGATTTTTGCCTTTTCATTCACCCTTCTGGCCTTTGCAGCAGCACTTGGCCCTGCAGAAAGACCTCCAATTATTATTATTATTTCTTCCATTAGAAAATATCACTTGATTATTAATTGCCTGACAAAATTAAATCATGAATTTTATACTGAATATAATAAATGTCACATAAGATGGTGCTGTTCTATTTTCCAAATAATTTATTTATGAAACAAATAATATTTATTATCAGGTTTAATATTCGTAAAACCCATTGGAGGATAATAAATGATTGTTGTCTTCGATCTATGCCAACGTTCTTGAAAGTGAGAAGACTTTAAATTTCAATTGTGAGTTTGTAATAGATATTAA
>CAYREN010000094.1:0-6979 GCA_964423255.1 uncultured Roseivirgaceae bacterium
ATCGTTTTCTTCAATTTGCATTACACCTGCTTTTTGATATTCTGCTACTCTTTTTTCGAAAAAGTTTGTTTTACCCTGTAGCGAAATCATTTCCATAAAATCAAAAGGATTGGTTGCCTTAAATATTCGTGGGCATCCAAGTTCTTGCAATAATCTGTCTGCAACAAATTCGATATACTGACACATCAATTCTGCATTCATACCAATAAGTCTTACAGGTAAAGCCTCGGTTACAAACTCTTTCTCAATTTTTACTGCATCTTTGATGATTTCTATCACAGTATCTTTTGAGAGTTTATTGATGAGGTGATTGTTGTAAATCAGACAAGCAAAATCGCAATGAAGTCCTTCGTCTCTTGAGATTAATTCATTAGAAAAACTGAGGCCAGGCATGAGTCCTCGTTTCTTAAGCCAAAATATTGAACAAAAACTACCACTAAAAAATATTCCTTCAACGGCGGCAAAGGCAATAAGTCGTTCGGCAAAGCTTCCATTCTCAATCCATCTCAACGCCCATTCGGCCTTTACTTTCACCAAATCCATAGTATCCATGGCATGAAGTAATCTGTCTTTCTCAACTGAATCTTTAATGTAAGTATCGATCAAAAGAGAATATGTCTCCGAATGGATGTTTTCTATTGCTATTTGAAATCCGTAGAAAAATTTTGCTTCGGTATATTGTACTTCGGCCAAAAAGTTTTCGGCAAGGTTTTCATTTACAATTCCATCACTTGCAGCAAAGAATGCCAAGACATGCGATATAAAATGACGTTCTCCATCATTGAGGTTTTCCCAGTCTCGTAAATCCTGGCTTAAATCTATCTCCTCAGCGGTCCAAAAACTGGCCTCCGCTTTTTTATAAAATTCCCATATATCATTGTGCTCTATAGGAAAGAGAACAAACCTATTTTTGTTTTCTTTTAATATGGGTTCATCATCAATATGTCCTTTCTTTTTCATCAGCGTTTACAGTTGTAATTGTTCCAATCATGTTTAAATTAGGCAATCCAATATCATTATATATTTGGACGCCATTATTATTGCCTATCGTATATTGATGTGAAAAAAAAGAGATACTCTTTACATTTATACTGAAAAATGTCAAAGGCACAATCCTTCAAAGATGACGAAAAGTGAATGAAAAATCAAGCCAAAATATCATCCAGAATGAAATATTTTACGCCAATTTTTGACACTAAATCATAACCTTTTGACGCATAATGTTTTACTTGCTTTCTATAAAACTATTGATTAAAAGAATAATTTTTTTTAAGTAACTACTTCTTTTTGTGGTAAAAATGCTTAACCAAATTTCATTTTTTTATTCTCAAAAAAGTGTATCCCCATTCTTACTACAATTATAGATTTTCATGCTGTAAAATAATATGGATATTACCAAAAGTTTACCGGATATTCCTTATTTACGATTTCATGTAAAACTCAATGTTTTTATAAATCATCAAGAAGAACAAATTGATCTATTAACCTGGTAACCTTACACAGTTATGATTTTATAGTCCTCCTCCTCCTTTGAATAAGCATAATTACCAATATTCGCCCTTTTAATTTCAATAATTTCTTTTTGATAAACAGAAGAGTAAATTGAATTTTTTTATGATCAGAATTGTCCATTTTATATTCATACTATTCAATACGGTAGCAATTTCCACTTTGTGCAATGCACAACAGGTTGATCTGGAAAGAGGTTTGGTCTCATACTATCCTTTTGATGAAAATACCAATGATGTGGTTGGTATAAATCATGGAAAAATTTATGGTGCCTCTTTGGAAGAAGGCAGATGTGGGGATATGGCCTACAGTTTCAATGGATACCTGGACTATATTGATTGTGGAAACGACAAGTCACTAAATGGCAATTGGGGAGGATTGAGTTTTTCTGTATGGGTAAGACCCGATAGGATATCAGAATTGCAATTGGCAACGATTATTTCCAAATGGGCATTTAACACAGAAAAAGATCATTTTGGATTATGGCTAAATAGCAGTTATAAAGTAATTATGGCTGTCAGCTCTCCCGGGGTTATGGAAAATGGAGTGTTTAGCAAATCAGCCCTTTCGTTTAATGAATGGCATCACATCGTAGCTAGCTGGAGAAGAAATGGCGAAATAAGAATTTATATAGATGGTAAGCTTGACAAACTGGGAAAACAAACTGGGAAATACATCAATGTCAGATCACCATTGCCTTTAAAAATTGGCAGACAAATAAATGGTAGAAGTCGCCCATACAAGGGATGGATTGATGAACTGAGAATTTATAAAAGAGCTTTGTATGATAGCGAGGTGAAGGTACTTTACCAGCAAGGCAAAGTGATTTGCGAAAAAGTGATAGTCAAAGGTCGTGTTCTCAATAAAATTACAAATGAACCTGTACAAGCTGATGTTGTATTTGAAAATATGAATGACGGAAGCATCTATAATAAAATAAAAACAAATGGCCCCGAGGCAACCTACGAATTGATTCTTCCATTGGGAGGAAAATTTGGATTCTTTGCTGATACCGAAAATTATATGGCCGAAAATCAGCAATTGAGTACGGAAAATAGAACGTTGGATGAAGTGATTGAACGCGATCTTTATGTAGTGCCACTTGAGGTAGGTCAAAAAATAAGATTAAATAATATTTTCTTTGACTTTTCGAAGGCAACGCTCCGGAAAGGATCATTTCATGAACTCGACAGGGTGCTACCCTATTTTGAAAAATTTCAAAATCTAAAGATTGAACTCTCAGGACATACAGATGCTGTAGGGTCAAATGAAGCAAATCTTAAGCTGTCTGATGGCAGAGCAAATTCGGTTAGAGAATATTTGATTGGTAACGGTGTGAGAATTGATAAAATTGAGGCTATTGGATATGGTGAGTCACAACCTGTGGCTACCAATGATACCGATGAAGGAAGGCAATATAACCGGAGAGTAGAGATAAAAGTGCTTGAAAAATAATTTATATGGATTTTATAACAATCTACTTGTAAATTGGTTTTGAATAAAAACTAAATGCCATTTAAGTTATGAAAAGTTATATCCTAATACTTTCCTTAATATGTTTTACTAGTGAAACCACGATTGCCCAGGAATCTAATAAAGAAGCCAAAGAAAGAAAAAAGATAGAGCAATATGAAAACATTATTGTATTGGTGGAATCAGGTAATTATGAGTTTATTGGGCGAAAAGCCAACCCACTAAAAGGCCGACAAATTGATTTGACAACAAGGCAAAATTTCATGAAAATAGATGGTGAAAATGCCTCAGCACAAATGCCCTATTTTGGGCGAGCCTTTAGTGGTGGGTATTCCAGTAGTGACGGAGGTATAAAATTTGATGGGACTATGGAGAATTATAAAGTTCAACGAAATGACAAAAAAAGACGCCTCAATATATCCTTTAAAGTTAAAGGAGAAGGAGATAATTATAGCTGCTCACTTTCTATTTCGAGTGTAGAAAGTGCTTCTTTATCTGTGACAAGCAACAACAAACAAGGGATATCTTATAATGGGTTTATCAAAGAGAATTCAGAAGAGCCTTAATTTGTACATTTTTAATCTGCCAAGTCAATAATCATTAGACACCATAATAATTTCTCAATTTTTTCGAGTTAATTTTGCATCGTAATTTATAATAATATGTTACGAAGCGATATAGAACTCATGGCCCCGGCTGGTGATTTTGAATCTTTGCATGCCGCAATTCAAGGTGGAGCTAACGCAGTATATTTTGGAGTAGGAAAATTAAATATGCGCTCCGGATCTGCCAAAAACTTCGCCATAGATGATCTGCCAAAAATTGTACAAATTTGTAATGCAGCCAATGTCAAATCTTACCTTACCCTAAATATTGTAATGTACGACAAAGAGCTGGATGAGATGCAATATTTGGTTTCTAAAGTGAAAGAAGCTGGGATTTCGGCAATTATCGCAACCGATCCAGCTGTGATAAATTATGTGAGGAATCAAAACATTCCATTGCACATATCCACGCAGGCAAATATTAGTAATGTAGAAAGTGTGAAATTTTATGCAGGATTTGCTGACGTGATGGTACTTGCCAGAGAGTTAACCATTGGGCAAATGAAGCATATTTGCGAAAGTATCATAAACGAAAAAATTAAAGGCCCTTCTGGGGAATTGGTGAGAATTGAAGTTTTTGTTCATGGCGCACTATGCATGGCCGTTTCAGGGAAATGCTATCTCAGCTTGCATCAGAGTAATAAGTCTGCAAATCGGGGCGTATGCAGACAGGTGTGCCGAAAAGGATATGAAGTAACAGATCTTGATTCCGGTGAAAAGCTAAATATCGATCACGAATATATCATGTCTCCCAAAGATTTGAATACACTTTCCTTTATTGACAAAATTATAGATTCAGGTATTAAAATATTAAAAATTGAAGGCAGGGGTAGATCTCCGGAATATGTAAAAACTGTTACCGAATCTTATCACAAAGCATTAATTGCCATAGAAAAAGGTGAATTTAATGAGCAATATATTGAAAGTGCCGAGAGGAGATTAGAAAGCGTATTCAATCGAGGGTTTTGGGATGGATATTATTTAGGAAAGAAGTTGGGTGAGTGGAGTGGTAAATACGGATCTTCTGCCACAAAAAGAAAAGTTTACATTGGCAAGAGCATCAATTATTTCAACAATATTGGGGTTGCAGAATTTTTGGTTGAAAGCCAGTCACTACAGGTTGGTGACAAAATCATTATTACAGGTCCGACAACAGGTGTGATAGAAGAAAAAATCGAGGAAATTCGCGTAGATCTTAAAAATGTAGCTGTTTGTACCAAAGGAGAATATTGCTCTATTCCTTTAAAAACTAAAGTACGACGGGCTGATAAGCTTTACAAAATTGTTGATGCTGGCAATGTTATTTCTCAATAGTAAGCTTTAATCACATAGAAATACGCCTCTGAAGAAGATTTGAATAGCTTCCGTTGTTTTCTTGTCAATGGCAATGCAAAGCGAGATAGTAAGGGCATTCGGTGTGAGATCGATAAGTGTAAAACGATGGGCGAAGAAGAATAATGAAGAATGCACTCAAGGTTTTTTTATAAAGACAAAAACGGAAATACAACGTTTTAACTTCGCAGATGGTAGTAGATATCCAGAAACTATACTTTCGTGGCGATAATAAACCATCCATCAGTGTAAAGACATGCGTAGCAGGATACCATCGAAAAAGCAATCAGGTCGGGCCGAATAGTACTATGCAGGCCAGTTGATCAAACCACCACAAGTACCAAAAGTGATCGTACGGCTTTTGATAGTGATCAGTTACTTGGCAAGGTATCAGAAATACGAGAGATATCTAAAACTCTTAAAATCGACGAGATATATTGTATTCTACCATATATGGATTATCAAGAGGTAGAGCTGGTTACTAATTTTATTGAGGACAATTTCATGAAAATTTATGCCATTCCTGATTACCGGGGATTTCCATATAAAAATATTGAAGTCAAATTATAAGATGTAATCCCTGCCCTTAACTTCTCGGGTACACGACAAAATTCTCAAAGTCTGAAAAGTGCTTTTTTTTATAATACCCCAAACCCTAAAGGGAGCAAAAAAAGAACTTTTAGGGTGTCCATTTCAGGGGATTTAGGAGTGAAAGGGGAATTTTGTCGTACACCCATATTCTCTGTTCAACCATTGGAGGATCAATTAAATTGTATGCTAAAGCGAACTTTTGATATTGTTTTTCCCATTTTGTTTATAAAACTTGTGATGTCGACATAACGTAAAGCCAGGAATCACAGGTCTTGCACAAATTAACGCCTTTAAAGGAGAGACCAATACATTTTATAAGCTTTAAAAATCACATTAAACTACATCGTTTTTATATTGAAATTGGTTATTGATTTTTGATTTAAGAAGAATTGTTTCAACTCTAGTAGTAATATTTAGAGGAGATAAAAATGCCTATTAAGACAGTAAAAATATTTCCAAATTCTCTAGTTTACTTACTTATTCAATTCTATTGAAATAAATTCAATAATTTTGTACTTAATTATAAAAGGGTTAGGAATGATTGGGAGAGCATTTATAATATTTGTTTTATTTTTTAGTTTGCACCAGGAAGTTGTATTTGCCCAAAATGATTCAATCACTTACCATACAAGTCTCTATTTTCTTACAGCGAACAATTCTTTCCAACCTCACTGGCAGGTATCAAATCGCTACGGAATATTTGATGATTTAAAGCAATCTGAGTTTGTTGGCTTGTTTGGATTGGGTTATATAAAATATTTCGGAACTAAATTTAAAGCTGAGGCAGAAGTAGAATTTAATCTGAAATCAGAATTGTCAAATAGCTACTTCCAACAATTGTATTTTAACCTTTTTTTTGGATCACTACAATTAAAAATTGGCAAAGAGGCGTACACAATAGGGCAATATAGTAATGAACTAAGTTCAGGGTCCTTGTTTTTAAGTAATAATTCAATTCCACTCCCAAGAATTGGAATGGGGTTTTACGATTATACTCCAATGCCATTCATAGGCAAATTTGTTGAATTCAAAGGGGCAATAAATTTTGGAATTTTAAACGACGAAAGAGGAAGTTTAGGAAATATTGAAAATCCATGGTTTCACGAGAAGTTTTTTTACCTAAGAAGCAGAACTCTTCCGATTAATTTACATGCAGGTATAAATCATAATGCAATGTTTGGAGGAACTACCTCGGATGGTTTGAAAATTGAATCAGACCTCCTTGCAACTTTCTTTGCTCGAGGGTCTAGCAAAGTTGGGAACGGTGAAGAAACAAATGTTGCCGGTGCTCATTTTGGTCTATATGATGTAGGGCTTAGCTGGAAGATCAAACAAGTTAATTTTCAGACATATTTTCAAAAACCCTTTAGCGATGGGTCGGGAATGAGACTCAATAGTGAAGATATGGTAATCGGCATACTGATCACCAATGCAAACAAGAGTCTATTTCATTCCCTGAATTATGAATA
>CAYREN010000094.1:7079-14022 GCA_964423255.1 uncultured Roseivirgaceae bacterium
GCATACTGATCACCAATGCAAACAAGAGTCTATTTCATTCCCTGAATTATGAATATATTAATACCACTCATCAAAGTGGGGCTGGAATTCCAGACCCCAGAATTAATGGCGGAGGAATAATTCCATCAAACATTGAAGACCTTGATCAATTCATGCTTGAAAATTTTGATACGGTCACTGTTGGTATCACTAAAAAAATGCTGGTAAGCTACATGGAAAATAGGCTGAATTATGGTAATAAATATACAGGTAGAGATGATCACTATAATAATTATCTATACACCGGCGGATTGGCTTATAATGGAAGAGCGATTGGTAATTCTCTATTCACAACAAAAAACAGGTTAGTCGCAATGGAAGTAGACTTTGATGGAACCAATGATCGTATTTTCGTAAACAATAGAATAGTAGCTCATCATATTGCTTTTGAAGGTTATTTCAACAACAATATTTCTTATCGGACAAAACTAACTTACACAGAAAATTACGGTTCGTATGCTGGGGCAAACAAGGGGAGATACAACTGGGCCTCAAAAGAAGATCCTGAATATTACGATGCATACTATTTCAAAGACGGTCTAAAACAAGCCTATACATTTTTAGAACTAAACTACACTCCTTTTAAAAATAAGGGCGCAAGATTTACCTCATCAATTGCCTATGATTTTGGAGAAATGTACCAAAATTTAGGTGTCCTTTTTGGATTTCACTTCAAGGGGAATATTACTTTTTCAAGGAAATAAATATCAAGATTAGGGACTATAGTAAAGCAAAACACATTGATGTAATTCCACAAAATGCAAAAATAGAAATGTAAACGATGTTAAAATCCCAAGACTAAAAAACTATCATTAAGCAAGCTAACCTTGTTATACGAAAATCTCCCCTTAGAACCAAAATTCAATACTTTACCACCTGCAGCTTCAACAATTGCTTGTCCAGCACCAGTATCCCATTCCATCGTTGGGCCGTGACGAAAGTAGATATCTGCTTTTCCCTCTGCCACCATACAAAATTTTAGTGAGCTCCCAACAGATATTGTTTTGACAACATCATACTTTTTCAGCAATTCCTTTTCTTTTTCTGACGAATGAGATCGACTACCTGCAGCAATTCTGGAATTTAGTTTATTATTTATTGTTATAGGAATTTCGAAACCGGCCGATTCAATTTTTATCGCTTTATTTTTTGATACATCACCAATATATATTGTATCTAAGACAGGTGCATAGATTATCCCAAAAACAGGATAGCCATTTTCAATCAATGCAATATTAACAGTAAACTCGTCATTTCTTTTTATAAACTCCTTGGTTCCATCAAGTGGATCAACTAACCAAAATTTATCCCAATCTTTTCTCTTGACATATTCAATACTTTTTTCTTCTTCAGATAATATAGGTATTTCGGGGAAGTTTTCTCTCAGTGCACCTACTATCAAGTTATTGCTTGCTTTGTCTGCTAAAGTTAATGGAGAATCATCAGCTTTTTGCTCAATTTCTTTTGATAGAGTATCATCGTTATAAATTTTTAGTATTTCATTTCCTGCTGCAATGGAGATATCTTTTAACAAGTCAATATTCATTTTCAATATTTTTTTATGACAATTCAAAGTGCCAAAAATAGGTACATTAATTACTTTATTCACCTATTAATACTATTTTTGCAAAAAATTTCATTTTAGTGGATAACATTTTTCCAATATTTGATTCTATACTGACTTCGCAAGAAAAAACAAAATTACTGAAGCAAAAATCATTGGTTGTTTGGGTAGTTGGCCTTTCGGGATCAGGAAAAAGCACCTTGGCAAGAGGGTTGGAAAATACGCTTCACCAAAATGGATATTTAACACAAATATTGGATGGTGACAATCTGAGATCTGGGTTAAATAGGGATTTGAGTTTTACAAAGGAAGATCGAATTGAGAATATTAGACGAGCTGCAGAGGTTTCAAAATTATTTGCAGATTGTGGGATAATAACTATTTGTTCTTTGATCAGTCCGACAGCGGAAATCAGAAAAATGGCAAAATCAATAATTGGTGAGGATAAATATGTTGAAGTCTATGTAAACTGCCCAATTGAAGTATGTGAGTCTCGAGATGTGAAGGGTTTGTATAAACTTGCCAGGGCTGGTAAAATATTAAACTTTACAGGAATTGATTCTCCTTTTGAAGAACCCACAAATCCTGAAATTGAAATTAAAACTGATATCAATTCAATTGAATATTGTCATAATCAACTAGTAGAAAATATAATAAGTAGAGTAAAATATTAATTATTATAATGCATAAATATCATCTTTCACATTTGAGTCAACTGGAGAATGAGGCCATTTTCATAATGCGTGAGGTCGCTTCACAATTTGAAAAGCCGGTTTTACTTTTTTCTGGTGGAAAAGATTCCATAGTCATGGTGCGCCTTGCCCAAAAAGCCTTTTGGCCAGCAAAAATACCATTTCCATTACTTCACATTGATACAGGGCACAATTTTCCTGAAACCATAGAATTTAGAGATAAACTAGTCGAAGAATTGAGTGTTGAATTAATTGTTGGGTCTGTTCAGGATTCTATAGATCAAGGAAAAGCAGTTGAGGAAAAGGGTTTAAATCCGAGCAGAAATATGCTTCAGATTGGCACTTTGCTTGATTCTTTAGAAAAATTCAAATTTGATGCCGCATTTGGTGGAGGAAGAAGAGATGAAGAAAAAGCGCGTGCAAAAGAACGATTCTTTTCTCATAGAGATGAGTTTGGTCAGTGGGATCCTAAAAATCAACGCCCTGAATTATGGAACTTATTCAATGGCAAAAAACACATTGGAGAGCATTTCAGAGTTTTTCCATTAAGCAATTGGACAGAGATGGATGTATGGCAATACATTGCTGCTGAAAACATTCCAATTCCTGGAATATACTATACTCATATGCGAGAGGTAATAAATAGAGACGGTGTATACCTGGCCAATAGTCCTTTTATCACCCCTCTTGAAGGGGAAAAAATTGAAAATCGACAAATCAGGTTCAGAACTATAGGAGATATGACATGTACAGGAGCTGTTATTTCGAATGCGTCGAAAATTGAAGAAATCATTCTTGAAGTTGCGGCGGCAAGAGAAACTGAGAGAGGTACCAGGGCAGATGACAAAAGGTCGGAAGCTGCAATGGAAGACAGAAAAAAAGAGGGTTATTTTTAACTAATCATTACCAAAAGTAATTTCCTAGCTATGCTGGAATTGCATTTTCGCGAATCACACAAAATGCCGTTTTTAAAAAGGAATAATTGTTTTTAAGTTTTGAGAAAAGAAATTGTTATTAAACTATGAGTGATATAGAAAAGGAATTTTCTACTGAAGATTATTTAAACATGGACCTGCTAAGATTTACTACGGCAGGTTCAGTGGATGATGGTAAAAGTACGCTAATTGGAAGATTGCTACACGATACCAAATCAATATTTGAAGACCAACTTGAGGCGGTAGAGCTGGCGAGTAAAAAAATGGGTGACCATCAAGTCAATCTTGCTTTACTTACTGATGGCCTTAGAGCTGAGCGGGAGCAAGGAATAACTATTGATGTTGCCTATAGGTATTTCGCAACTCCAAAGCGTAAGTTCATTATTGCCGATACTCCAGGTCATATTCAATATACCAGAAATATGGTGACGGGTGCTTCTACCGCAAACCTTGCAATTATACTTGTAGATGCAAGACATGGAGTAGTAGAGCAGACATGCCGACATGCATTTATTGCTTCATTATTGCAGATCAAGCATTTGGTTGTTTGTGTCAATAAAATGGATTTGGTTGATTATAGCCAAGAAATATTTTCTAAGATCAAAGAAGACTTTGATGATTTCAGTTCAAAACTTGAAGTACAGGATATTAGATATATGCCCATCAGTGCGCTGAAGGGTGATAATGTTGTAGATAAAATGGATAATATGCCATGGTATCAGGGTGCGACATTGCTTTATACTTTGGAAAACGTACATATTTCCAGTGATTTTAATTTTGTTGATAGTCGGTTTCCGGTACAACGTGTGATTAGGCCCCAATCAGCTGAATTTCATGATTTTAGAGGGTATGCAGGAAGAATTGAGGGGGGTATTTTTAAACCCGGAGATGAGGTACTTGCTCTTCCTTCAGGATTTACATCTAAATTAAAATCTATTGAAACTATTGCTGGGCAAATCGAAGAAGCTTATCCGCCAATGAATGTCGTGATGCAACTTGAGGACGAAATTGATATCAGTAGAGGCGATATGATTGTTAAGCTTAACAACCAACCCAATGTTGGCCAGGACATCGAAATGATGGTCTGTTGGTTAAGTGATAAAAAGATTGTGCCAGGTGGAAAATATGGCATCAGGCAAACAACAAAAGATGCAAGATGCATAATTAAAGAAATAAGATATAAAGTTGACATTAATACACTTCATAAACTTGAGGATGATCTTAGTATTGGTTTAAATGAAATAGGCAGAATATTAATTAGAACTACCAAGCCAATATTCTATGATAGTTATAGAAAAAATCGCGGTACAGGTAGCATTATCATCATTGATGAAAACACCAATGAAACTGTTGGCGCTGGGATGATTATTTAAATTTTAAATGGTGAAACAGGCAAATCTAAGATCATATTAATGGCAATCTAAAGCCTAATGAAATTTTGTAGCAAGGACTGTTTCTTCAAATATTTGACTCATGAAAGAAAAAGTTGAATCCTTAAAAAAGGAAATAGCATCATTTGTCGCTAATGGCAAAGATGAGTTAGAGTCATTCAGACTTAAATTCATTAGTAGGAAAAGCATAATTGGTGATTTATTTTCCGACATGAAGAGCGTTGGCAAGGAAGATAGAAAAGAGATGGGTATGCTCCTCAACGAACTTAAGAACCACGCTCTTGAAAAATTTAATGAGCTGATTGCCTCTATTGATAATACAAGTAAAAATTCTTCAGAAACGCCAATCGATTTAACCCTTCCCTCAATCCCTGGTACATTGGGCAGTTTACATCCATTGTCGATTACAAAAAAAAGAATTATTGAGATATTCGAACGAATTGGATTTAATGTTTCGAGAGGTCCGGAAATAGAAGATGATTGGCATAATTTTACAGCTTTAAATTTTCCCGAAAACCATCCTGCGCGTGAGATGCAGGATACTTTCTTCATCGAAAAGAACCCGGATATTGCGCTGAGAACACATACTTCTTCTGTGCAAGTAAGGGTGATGGAAAATCAAAAACCTCCGATCAGGACATTGTCTCCCGGAAGAGTTTTTAGAAATGAAGCCATTTCGGTGAGAGCGCATTGTATTTTTCATCAGGTTGAAGGACTTTATGTAAACAATAATGTAAGCTTTGCTGACCTCAAACAAACAATGCTTTATTTCGCCAGGGAACTTTTTGGAAAAAACACAAAAATCAGACTAAGACCATCATATTTTCCTTTTACGGAACCAAGCGCCGAACTGGATATTTCATGCTTTATTTGCGATCAGAAAGGGTGCAAAATTTGCAAACATTCTGGCTGGGTCGAAATTGGTGGTTGCGGAATGGTCGATCCGAATGTCTTGAAAAATTGTCATATAGATGCTGAAGAATTCTCAGGTTATGCTTTTGGTATGGGTATTGAGAGGATCACAATGTTAAAATATCAAATTAATGATATAAGGCTATTTACAGAAAATGACATTAGATTTTTGAGTCAATTCAAATCTGTTAATTAACAATACAAAACACAAAATATTCGTTAGTTGCCATATGGTTGAATTTGTATTTATTCTTAAAAAATTATCCTCATCCAGCATTAAAGTTTTTAAAAAACTAATGTTTAAACCCTTTGTCATATTATCTTTTGCTTTAATAACAATGGCTTCTTGTAATGAGGAGATACCAGATGAGATTATCCCATATGCCTACGTCAATTTGGAATTAAATTTAAATTTGGTTCAGCACCAAAAATTAAGAAATCTCGGTGGATATCTTTATATTGACCCAATTGAAAATGCTGGATATAAAGGTATTATTGTCTATCATGAAGGAAATGACATTTACAAGGTTTTTGAACGTGCATGTTCTTTTGATCCCAGAGTAGATTGTACCCCTGTAGTTGTAGATGAATCTGGTCTTTTCATGCTACATAAATGCTGTAATTCATCCTTCAATTTCAACGGAAACCCAACTGGAGGACCCGCCTCTTTGGATTTAGTTCAATATCGTACTTTTGTTGATGGAATATATCTGAAAATCACCAATTGACAGTGATACTCTAATGGAATTATGTATTACTGATTTTTTCCCAATCAACCAAATTTGTTTATAGAAGTTGTTCAATAATATGGTCAACCGTAATGCTCTCTGATTCTGCCTTGAAGTTTCTTAGTATTCTATGTCTTAAAATTGGTTTTGCAATTGCCTGAACATCTTCAATATCTGGTGAATATTTTCCACTTATCAATGCATTGAATTTTGCTCCGGTAATCAAATATTGTGATCCTCTTGGGCCAGCACCCCACTCCAGGTAATTGTTGGATATATCTGCTGCTGATTTGGTTCCCGGTCGGGTCTTTTGCACCAATTTCACAGCATATTCGATAACATTGTCTGCAATAGGAACTTTCTTTATTAGTTTTTGAAAAGCTATTATTTCTTGTTTGGAAATTACTCTATTTATGTTTTCCGAATTAGTGCTGGTTGTTGTTTTTACGATTTCAACTTCTTGCTCATAAGTTGGATAATCCAAAAGGATATTAAACATAAATCTATCTAACTGGGCTTCGGGCAATGGGTAAGTCCCTTCCTGTTCGATAGGGTTTTGCGTGGCCAGGACAAAAAATGGTAAATCCAAATCGTGTTGTTCACCAGTAATTGTAACAGCATATTCTTGCATAGCCTCAAGTAGTGCAGATTGAGTTTTGGGTGGTGTACGATTAATCTCATC
>CAYREN010000095.1:0-13882 GCA_964423255.1 uncultured Roseivirgaceae bacterium
GTAAATAAAAAAGGGTCGATTTCGACCCTTTTTTATTTACTAAATACTGATAGTGTATTTTATCTTTTGACCATTTCTACTAATTCATCTTCAATACTCCAATCTTTAGCCAATTTGAGCATTGCGGTAGCTTCCATTTCAGTAATATAACCTTTCTGGTTATTAGCTCTCCATACCATATCAAGATAGCTCAACCTTTTATCCTTATCTAATCTCCCAATTACTTTATTCAAATATTCTCTTGATCTTTCAAAAGCAGAAATGTAGTCATTAGCAATAAATTCATTTGCCCATTTGAGCTCCTCTTCCGCATCATATTTTTTGGCAGTTTCATCGAGGATTTTTTGCTCATCCTCATCCAATCCATGATAATGGAATATTACTGATTTTAGTAATAAAAACGCCCTTTTTTCCTCACTAGTCATCACTAGATATTTAAATCATTACAAATATATAAGAAATTGACTTTTATGAACCATAATATGAAAAGTTCTTGATTTTGTTAAAATTTATTGCAAGAAATTCCAATTGAATTGTTGGTTTGAAAAATAATCGTAATACTCTATTGATCAATAATTTATAGATCATGATTATTTTTATATTTTGATACAATTGTTTGGTAATTCTGCAGTTATTTTACCAAACATTGCATGACCAATGGTGACTTTAACAGTCTCATTTTTTAATCTTGTATTTGAAATAATAAACTCAGAAAAATTGCTAATAAATAGAAGTAAATTAATTGAAATTCAATTTTTTTTTGATAATGAAATGGTGTAAACACTATCTTTTTCACAAAGGTCTCTTTTCGTTTCCATATCACAAATTGTATAAGCTGAATATTTTATCTGTAAATTAAGAAAAGGTCTATTTTGTTCATTAATTATTTAAATGTTACCTTTAATAGTAACTTCAAATTAGTTCACCAAAAATTACTCCCACATGGAAAAGAGAAGAAAATTTCTTAAGTTAATGTCGGGTATTACTGCTGGAATTATCTTGCCCGTCCAACAAATTTCTTTAGCTAAAAGTGCTTCATCAGATAAATGGGGCAATTTACTGCCAAAACGAAAATTAGGAATAACCAATAAAGATGTAACAATGCTAGGTGTTGGTGGATATCATATTAGTTGGCCAACTGAAAAGGCAGCTCAAGCTATTATTGAGACTGCCATTGAAGGTGGAGTTCGTTTTTTTGATACCGCAGAGTCTTATGGCCCACATACAAGTGAAATCAGGTATGGAAAATATCTTACTCCGAAATATCGTGAGGAAATTTTCTTAATGACAAAATCTACTGCTAAGGATGCTAAAACTATGCGTAGTCACCTTGAAGGATCTTTGAAACGAATGAAAACTGATTACCTGGATCTTTGGCAGGTTCATTCGGTAAGAGATAGGAATGATGTTGATGATAGAATGGAAAATGGTGTTTTTGAGGTTGTCATGAAAGCGAAAGAAGAAGGAAAGGTAAAGCATGTCGGTTTTACTGGACATAGAGACCCTAAAGCAAATTTGAGGGTAATGGAAAATACTACCATATTTGAAGCAACTCAAATGCCAATAAATGTTATCGATGCAAATCTTGATCACTTTATCAATACTGTTTTGCCAGTTGCGATAGAAGCCAAATTGGGTATTTTGGCAATGAAAACAATGTCTGACGGGAGGTTTTTTGGAAAGAAAACTCAAAAAAGTAATGTTGTATGGGAAACGGATAACCCGGCTATTCCAAATTGTATATCAATTAAAGAAGCACTTTATTTTGTATGGTCTCTTCCGGTAAGTGTTATAATCACAGGAGCTGAAAGTGTGGAATTTATGCAGGAAAAAATCGACTTAGCAAAAGGTTTCAGTAGTTTTACAAATTCCCAACGGGCAAAATTAATATCTAAAGTTAGTGATTTGGCTACTGAAGGACGCGTAGAGTATTACAAAAATATTAGTTAATCAATTACCTACTTAAATTCAATTTAATATCATCCAACAATAGTAAATGTAATTCTTGGTTAGAAAATTTTTTAATTGCATACGGAAGTCCTTGTTGATCTCCTGAATCTATAAATCGAAGAACAGTGTCTTCTAATTTCCAATTAAGGGTATTAACTAAAGTATCACTTGAAAAAATACATCCTTCAAAACCATACGCCGTAATTGTTACTTTCCCATCTTTTTCAAAAATTATCTGACCATCCATATTCAGGTTTTCAAGCTTCATTTCAGGTAAACTTTCTTCAGGTTTAGTTTCCCAATGTGCATTCCAATTACCAAGAATTTTTTCATGATTACTTTTATTAAATCCGCATCCATTAATAAAAAGTACGGTGAATAATATTAGGAGTATTTTCAAATTAAAGGAATTCATATGTTTCATTATTCTCATTATTGATTGAATAAACATCCTTTATTCTGGAGTTTATTTCACATCTAATATCTATTATTTTTTACAAGTTAATAAAGTTAGATATTAAAAGTATTATTTAAAAATAAGCGTTGTCTTCAATACCATTCTATTTATGGATTTGTTATTAAGTGTATAATCCTTCACTTTTTCCAAAGGTATCCAGGCAAAATCATTTGACTCATTATTTATTGTTATGCTTGCCATTTTGTCAACAACCATTAAAAACCTTATGTCATAGTGGAAATGTGCAGGTACATTAGTGGAACTAGGTATTAAATGGATGTCTATATCAAAAATATTTTTCTCAATCAATTTAATTTTATCCAGACCAGTTTCTTCCTTGACTTCTCTAATAGCCACTGCTAAAATATTTTCATCTCCATCTGCATGACCACCGGGTTGAAGCCATCTTTCTAATTTTTTATGCTTGAGAAGCAAAGCAGAAGTTCCAAGATTATCAACAACCCATGCAGAAGCCGAAATATGGCCTGACAAAAGCGATCGGTTGTAGCAATTTGAAAAATTGGTTATTAGAGATTTGAATCTATGGATAAATAATGCTTCCTCTTCATATTTTGTGCAATAAAGATTGAAAGCCTGAATTAATTGCAGTTTATCCATATATAAAATAAAAAGCAGCAATTGATATATTTGCTGCTTTAAAATCATTGTTATAAAATCTATATTTATTAACCACTAAGTGCCTCAGCACCACCTACAATTTCTAATATTTCATTTGTAATGGCAGCTTGTCTTGATCTGTTATAAATCAATTTGAGGTCTTTGAGTAGTTCTCCTGCATTTTCTGTAGCCTGCTCCATCGCAGTCATCCTCGCACCATGTTCCGATGCATTAGATTCCAAAATCGCCTTATATAATTGAACTTTCAATGTTCTCGGGATCATTTCCTTTATGATAAAATCTACAGAAGGTTCAAAAATATAATCTGTGTTGTCAATATTCTTATCCTTGGCATCCTTTTCTATTGGTAAAAATTGTTCGGTTTTGAGAATTTGTGTGGAGACATTCTTAAATTCATTATAAACTATTTCGACACTATCATAATCTTCATTTAAAAATCCCAGCATAGCAAATTCTGCAACTTCCTTAGACCTATCAAAAGTTAAGTCATTAAATAACCCATAGTAATTATCGATTACCTGATACTCCCTTTTTGAGAAATAGTCAAAAGCTTTGCCACCTATTGGCAGTATCCAAAGATTTTTACTTCTTTCTTGTTTAGAATATTTGTTTGCAATTAAGCTTAATCCTGCTTTAATAGAATTGGTGTTAAAAGCTCCACACAATCCTCTATCAGAGGTTATTACAATCACTAATACATTTTTAGTATCTTCTCTCTGGATACTATATTTACTTTCGTGCTCTCCATCAATGCTGGCAATGGTATTTCTCAATATCCCAAAAAGTTTCGCAGCATAAGGTCTCATTTGAAGAATTCCATCCTGGGCTTTTCTCAATTTGGAAGCTGCAACCATTTTCATGGCTTTTGTGATCTGCTGAGTTGACTTTACAGATTGAATACGTGTCCTTACTTCTTTTAAATTCGCCATTTAAGCAACTAGTCAATATTTCCTATAATTGAGCAGCAACCTCAAGTGCTACTTTTTTCATTGTACTTTGGTTTTCATCAGTAAGTTTACCTAATCTCAATTCTTTGAGTACTTCAGGGTGTTGAAGTTTGATTTCTTTCAAGTATGCTTCTTCAAAATCTTTCATTTTGTCAACGTCAACATTATCTGTAAATCCCCTTGTTGATGCATAAATGATTGCAACTTGCTGCTCTACCGTCATAGGAGAAAATTGCGGCTGTTTTAAAATTTCCTGGTTTTTTCTACCCCTATCAATTGTTCTTTTCGTAGCAGCATCCAAATCAGATCCAAACTTTGAAAATGCTTCTAATTCACGGAATTGCGCCTGATCTAACTTTAACGTTCCAGCAATTTTTTTCATTGTTTTTATCTGGGCATTTCCACCAACTCTTGACACTGAAATACCAACGTTAATTGCCGGTCTTATTCCAGAATTAAACAAGTTAGTTTCCAAAAATATCTGACCATCAGTAATAGAAATTACATTTGTCGGTATGTATGCTGAGACATCTCCTGCCTGAGTTTCAATAATAGGGAGTGCTGTTAAAGATCCTCCTCCTTTTATCATTCCTTTTAAGGAATTGGGTAAATCGTTCATTTTTTGAGCTATCTCATCATTGCTATTAATCTTGGCAGCTCTTTCCAATAATCTTGAATGCAAATAAAATACATCACCAGGATAAGCTTCACGTCCTGGAGGTCTTCTTAATAGTAAAGATACTTGTCTGTATGCCACTGCTTGTTTTGAAAGATCATCGTAAATAACCAAAGCTGGTCTTCCAGTATCTCTGAAAAATTCTCCTATTGTCGCTCCGGTAAATGGTGCAAAAAATTGCATTGGAGCTGGATCTGCAGCTGATGCGGAAACTATTATTGTGTAATCCATTGCACCGCCCTTTTCCAGAGCTGCAACAACTTGTTTTACTGTAGAAGCTTTTTGTCCTATTGCTACATAAATACAAAAAACTGGTTCTCCTCTTTCGTAAAACTCCTTTTGATTTATAATGGTATCAATTGCAATGGCACTCTTACCAGTTTGCCTATCACCAATGATTAATTCCCTTTGTCCTCTACCTATTGGAATCATCGAATCTATGGCTTTGAGTCCAGTTTGAAGAGGTTCGGTAACTGGTTCTCTAAATATTACACCAGGTGCTTTTCGCTCCAAAGGCATATCATAAACTTTCCCTTCAATGGGACCTTTTCCATCAATTGGAATTCCTAAAGTATCAACTACTCGTCCTACCATTCCTTCTCCAACTTTTACAGAAGCAATGGACTTGGAACGTTTTACATTATCACCCTCTTTTATTTTTTCAGAATCTCCAAATAATACCGCACCAACGTTGTCTTCTTCTAGATTTAAAACAAGTGCTGTTGTTCCATTGTCAAACTCAAGAAGTTCACCAGACTGGGCATTTGATAGTCCGTAAATTCTTGCGACCCCATCGCCAACCTGCAAAACGGTTCCAACTTCATCTAATTCTGCCTCTGTTTTAAAATTTGAAAGTTCCTCTCTTAGTATCGCCGAAACTTCATCTGGTCTTATATCAGCCATAATTTAAATTAATGCTTGTTTATACTTTTTACTATGGACGGCTTATCAATTTCCGCCTCAGATTATTCAATTTATTTTTTAATGAGTCATCGATTTGGTTGTCTCCAATCTTTAATAGGTAACCTCCTAAAAGTGACTGATCAACTTTGGTTTCCAACTCTACTTTTTTCCCAGTAGCTTTTGAAATGATTTTTTCGAAATCTTTCTTTATTTCTGAAGAGATTTCAACTGCTGTAGAAACATTAGCATGAACAATTCCTTTATAATTGTGATATAAACCAACAAATACCCGACAACTATCCAATAATACGTGTGCTCTGTTTTTTCTACATATTAATTTAAAAAATTTCAGTGTGAGTTTATTCAGGTTTTTTTCAAATATTTTGGTTAATACCTTCAGTTTATAGTCATACCTAATGATGGGGTTTTTAAGTAAAAGGATCAACTTATAATTTTCATTCAAAACCCGCTCAATAAGAATCATATCATAATAAATATGATCTACATTTTTTATTTCAATTGCCAAGTCAAAAACTGACTTAGCGTATCTTGAAGCAACTCTATATTCAGACATCTAATTAAGCTTTATATCTTTCATGTAAGTCTTAATTAATTCTTGTTGAGACTTGTCTTTTGATAGGTTTGCTTTAAGTAGTTTCTCACTAATCCGTAGAGAAAGCTCAACTACCTGATCTTTGATTTGCCTAAGAGCATCATTTTTTTCATTTTCTATAGATGATTTGGCTTCTTCGATCATTTTGTCTCCAATTATTTTAGCATCATCTTTTGCCTTATCTTTTATTTCAACAGAAATTTTGGCAGCTTCTTTTAGCATATTATCTCTCTCTCTTTTAGCTTCTGCAATCAGTTTCTCATTGTCAGATTTGAGGTTGACCATTTCTTCCTTAGCTTTTTCAGCAGCTTTTAGAGCTTCATCAATCGAGTCTTCTCTGGTTTTGAGAGCACCAAGTATGGGTTTCCAAGCAAATTTCCCAAGCACAAATAGTACTACAAGAAAAATAATAGTTTGCCAAAAGATTAGCCCAAATGCAGGCGTTAAAAGATCCATAATATTAGTTTTTTGAAATTTTAAAAAATCCAGCTCAGGCCTAATGCCAAAAGCCGGATTATAATTTTTCGGAAAATTATGAGGTTGCTATTATCAAACAAATAATTACACCGAACAATGCAACTCCTTCAATTAGAGCTGCAGAAATGATCATTGCGGTTTGGATTTTCCCACTAGCTTCTGGCTGTCTTGCGATAGATTCCATCGCAGCTCCACCAATTTTACCAATACCCAAGCCTGCGCCTAACGCGACTATTCCAGCTCCAATACCAGCACCCATTAAGGCCAAACCTTCTGCTGCTAACAATAAAATACTTGATAACATAAATAATAAAATTTAAAAATTATATATAATTAAACTAGACTGAAACTTCCTTCAGCTTTTCCTTGTGTTCTTCGTGTTCATGTTCTTCTACCGCCAGACCAAAATAAATAGCCGATAGCAGTGTAAAAACAAATGCTTGAATAAATGCAACCAATAATTCAACCATATTCATAAAAAGGCCAAATATCACACTTATTGGCCCTACGTATACACTTTCAAAAATGAATACCAATGCAATTAAACTCATTATGATAATGTGCCCCGCGGTAATATTGGCAAATAGCCTGACCATCAATGAAAATGGCTTAGTTAAAATACTGATAAACTCTACCATAGGCATTAAAGGAATAGGAATCTTTAACCACCACGGTACACCTGGTGTATTAAAAATATGCACCCAATAATTTTTGTTGGCACTGAAGGTTGTAATTACAAAAGTAAATAACGCAAGAGTCATTGTAACCGCTATATTACCAGTAAGGTTAGCTGCACCCGGCAATAATCCGAGTAGATTATTAAACCAAATGAAAAAGAATACACTTAATAAGTAGGGCATAAATTTTTCATAGTTCTTATCGCCAATATTTGGCCTTGCTATCTCATCGCGAATAAATAGTATAATTGGTTCAAACAGTGACTGCGCACCTTTTGGTGCCTTGAGTGGATTTTGCTTGTACCTCTTAGCAACCGATAAGAAAACCCAAAATAAAAGTATGACACTAATAAAAAGAGATGCTACATTTTTGGTTATTGAAATATCATAAAAATCCAATGATTCGTCCTTCGACTTTAAATGACCATGCTCATCGAAAAAATATCCGGCAAACTCAATTTTAATATGGTGTTCATCAACAAAATCAGATGACATAAAAAATTTAAGGCCATGACCCTTTTCATACAATATTACTGGTAATGGAATGGATATGTGTGTATGCCCAATTGTTGCAAAGTGCCATTCGTGAGCATCTTGAACATGGTGCATGATAAAGTCCGTTTTGCTCGCTCCTTCTTCCGATGCTCCAAAACCAGGCAGTGAACTAAAAAGCACTATTAACGTGCTAAATATTAAGCTTTTATAAAATAATTTTCCGAAATTTTTACGCATCATCGGTACCCTTCTTGAAATGATGGCGCAAGTTAGTCATAATACCTACTATTTCAAATCCGAGAAATAACAAATACAGTATTAAAAAGCTAATTGCGAAATTAAATACATGAGATTTATCCAACAATATAAAAAGAGAGGCAAATATTACAGAAATAAAAAGTCTGCCGATCATTATTGTAAAATAGCTGGCGAGGAAATTTTTAGATTTATCATTTGAGGCTCTTTGCAATACAAAAAGAGATGCCATAGTTAACAAAACAAAAAACAGTAATAAAACCCAGACCAAATGATAAACATAATCAGGAATTACAAAGCTAAAAAATAGTACTCCAATTGAGACAATAATTGAAAATTTGTACAGTCCATTGTACAGATTCTTACTTGATGACTTATTCAATCTTTTGGAAGGCTTTTAATTAGGGAATAAAACGAAAGAGACATAAATGCCAATATCAAAATAATTGTAAAAATAGGTAAAGTGAAATCAAACCACTTGTCAATTTTACCGCCGAGCCAATATCCCAATAAAATTAGAGCAGCCATTTGAAAGGCCAGTCCTGAATATTTTACATATTCACTAAATTGGTTTTGACTCCGGGGAGGTTGTTTTTTTGTTTTCAAATGGTTTGGATTGTCCATTAGTTCCGATTTTTATTTCTTTTTGGGTTACACCCATTTTGCAACCACCATTGAAGGCAGCGCCAGATTCAACGATCAATTTGTTTGTAATAATATCTCCATTAATGATGGCAGAAGGTCGTAATATCAATTGATCGGAAACTTCTACAATACCGCTTACTTCTCCTGATATTTCAGCATTCTGGGCAACAATATTTCCTTCTACAAAAGAAGATTGGCCTAGTGCTATTTTCGATTTGCTTTTTACACTCCCCTTTACTTTTCCTTCTATTCTAATATTTCCAAAGGTTTCAATATTACCTTCTACCATTGTTCCTTTTCCAATAATATTGCTCGAGTTACTAGCGTCTTGGGCTGCCATATTTTCTTGCTTATTTTTAAACATTGCTATTTACATTTTAAAACGAAATAAATTCTTCGGGATCAACAGGATTACCATTGTACCACATTTCAAAATGAAGATGTGGACCGGTCGTAAATTCACCAGTGTTGCCAATAATGGCTATCACTTGTCCAGAACTAACAAAGTTACCAACTTTTTTTAACAAAGCCGAATTATGCTTATAGACTGATATGATATTATCTCTATGCTGGATAGTGATCACATTTCCCGATTCTTGTGTCCAATCTGCGAAAATTACAGTCCCATCAGCAACAGATTTTACAGGTTCATTACTTTTAGAAACGACATCAATTCCATAGTGCTCTTCTTTTATATTAAATTTTGTCGTCACCACTCCTCCAATTGGAGAATAAAAATACTGTTCTTCTAATTCTTGAGATATCGAATTGCTGACATTAATAAAAGTGAGCTCAGAAGCTTCAAAATCTTTTCTAAACTGAGAATCAATAGCAGGAAGTGGCTTAATGGACTTGTTTACCATACTATTATCAGCATTCAAAAATATGCTATCGTCTCCACTAATTTCACCAATCAACACCCTTTGAACATTTTTTATAAATTGATCTTTCATCCTCATTTGATTTTCAAGAGAATCAACATTATCAGCCAACCCCACCAGGTGTCTGTCCATAATTATCAGCTCATGCCTTGGGTCAAACCATTGGGACATTAATGTACTCGAAACGTACAAACTGCCTATCATTATTATGATTAAAAATGTAAATGTAATGAGAATCAACTTGGCATATGTAAAACTTATCGTAGTCTTCTCTGCAAAATTTTCCTCATTTCTTAAAATGAGTAAGTATCTGTTGGTAAGCCAGTTGGAAAGTGTTTTTCGGGATTTCACCTTAAATTTTGCCGTTTTGAAAGCACAAAAGTATATATTAAAATGCATATCAGATACTTTTATTGTATTAATTGTCATTATTTTTGCGTTTAATTATTTTCTCTGTTTTTCATGTTGAAGCCGCATATTCTAAATTTATTTTCAGCCTTTTTTTTGGCACTTCTATTTTTTATTGGAGGGTGCGCTTCCCACAAAAAAAATATATTCAGCAAAACCTTTCACAACACCACGGCGAGGTACAATGCCTACTACATAGCTAATGAGGATATTCGCGAAGTAGAAATGGCTATTGTTTCTAGCCACAAAAACAATTACAATAAAATATTAGGTGTATTCCATGACATCGACTCATCAACAATCAATGGCGTAAGAACTCAATTAGATGATGCTATTGTAAAGGCTTCACTCTCCATCCAACGGCACGAAAATAGTGACTGGGTTTACCCAAGCTATTTTTTAGTGGGCAAGGCAAGATACTATGGTGGAGATTTTGTGAATGCCATCGAAACATTCAAATACATCAACAAGCATAGTGAAAATAAAGATATCAGGCATCAATCGCTTATCGCTTTGATGCGATCATTTATTGATTACGATGAACACAACAATGCCGTTGCAGTTGCAGATTATTTGAGAAAAGAAAACTTGAATAAAGAAAATATGCGTGACTTTTTACTCACTAAAACTTATCTTTTTCAGATTAGAGAAGATTACGATAATATGGTTCGAAATCTGAGTCAAGCAGTAGAGATAGAAACTAAAAAGCAGAAAAAAGCACGATATTTTTTTATTCTTGGTCAGGTATATCAGCATTTAGGTTTTGAAGGCGAGGCATATAACAATTACAAAAAATGCTTAAAAAGTAATCCCGAATATGAGCTATCCTTTTATTCAAAACTCAATCTTGCCAGAGTAACAAAGCTTGATCAAAAAGTTGATCTAAAAAAAATCAGAGGCTATTTCAAAAAACTTTTGAAGGATGATAAAAACAGAGATTTTGTGGATAGGATTTATTATGAAATGGCCATTTTTGAAATTAAGCACAATGACCCTGATATGGCAATTGAGTATTTGAAATCCTCTTTGAAGGCAAGTGAAAATAATCCTCGACAACAAGGCTATGCCTTTCTGAAACTTGGAGAACTTTACTACGATCTTTACAAAAATTATGAGCTTGCCCAAGCTTACTATGATAGCACGGTATCAGTTTTACCAAAAGACGAGGAGCGTTTTGAAGAAATTAAACAAAGATCAGAAATCCTTACAGATTTTGTTGAGCAGCGTCAAATAATCCATTTACAAGATAGCCTTCTGGCTTTATCAGAAATGGACAAGGATAAGCTTCAACAATTATTAGATGAGGTTGTTGCCCAAGAAGAACGCTTGGAAAAACAAAGAAAAAAGGATGAAAGAAAAATGAAGAGACAAACAACCACCGCAGGTAGTGGTATGATGTCTGGTGGAGCTTTTGCCAATCCATTTGGAATTGATGCAAGTACTTCGACGGAAGGAGGAGAGTGGTATTTTTACAGTTTGTCCAATGTTTCTACTGGTAGAAGTCAATTTTTAAGCAAATGGGGAAACCGACCTTTAGAAGATAATTGGAGAGTTTCTCAAAAAAGATCATCAGTTTTTTCAGATGATAATGTAACTGAAGTGCAGGACACTACAAACTTACCTGTTACTGATGAGCAAGAAGTTGTTCAGGAAACGGAAGACAGAACTACGGCACTGGCAGCAAACATACCTTTCTCTGAGGAAGCCAAGTTACTATCGTTAAAGAAAATTGAAGATGCGTATTTCAAACTGGGGGGAATATATAATTTCCAATTGAGTGAAGAAAGAAATGCAATCGAAACATTTGAGTTGCTCATAGGCAGGTTTCCAGGATCGGAATATGAGCCAGAGACATTATATCTCTTATATCTTATTTATAAGCCTAGTGATGGGTCAAAATCCAATAGCTATAAACAACAGCTTATAGAAAAGTATCCAAAGAGTATTTTTGCAAAACTTGCCATCAATCCCAATTACAAAGAGGAAAGCAATGAAACCGCTCAGCGGTTGGAAAGGCTTTATAAAATTGCATATGATTACTATGTGCAGCAGGAATTTAATCAGGCAAAATTATTAGTTAGTCGTGGATTGCAACAATATCCCGACAATGAGTTTAGCGATAAGCTAAAAATTTTAGGAATACTTATAGATGGCAAAATTGAGGGTCAATACAAATACCAATATGAGTTACAGCAGTTTATTGAAAATAATCCTGACAGTGAATATCTAAACTACGCAAATAATTTACTTTCCGTAAGCAGAGAATTTAAAACAAAAGAATTGATGCGGAAAGGTGCCAAGTATTTTACATACTTCGATCAACCTCATTTCTTTGTATTTGTTTATCCGAGTATTGAAGGATTTGCAGAAATAATACCTGCTACCATCGAGCAGTTTATCAATTCGAAATATCCAGGACAAAATCTAAAAACTGGTAACCTTTCTTTAAACGAAGGGTTTTCTTTAGTATTAATCAACAAATTTCAGACAAAGGATAAAGCGATGAATTTTTATGAAGAATTTAGTAAAAGTGATATCATATTACCACAAAATGAAAAAGTCTCCTTCGAGAAATTTGTGATCACAGAAGACAATTTTCAAATTCTATATCAAACAAAGAAAACAGTAGATTATATTAATTTTTTTAATAAAAACTATTTGTCGCAAGAAGACGAAAGTAATTAGTGAATTAATAGAGTTCCTTTTAAATCGTAAAGTATAATTTTGTCAATATAAAGTCCATGTAATACCAGTATCAATTTTGTTTTGCAGTTGTTTTAACAAGAGATGGCATTAAGTTAGATTGCGAGATAATTGGGTTTTGAGTAACGCAGAGAATCAAAAAATTGACAAACCATAAATAGTATGGCCAAAAATAAAAAAAACAACTTTTTCAAAAAGCTAATTAAAATAGCCTGGATAGGATTTTTTTTCATAACCATCCTGGTCCTTATTGGAATTTTTTCTGTTAGAATAAATCTTTTCAATCTATTTGGAGATTTGCCTAGTTATAAATCCATGGAAAATCCAGAAGCAGAAAATGATTTATCATCTGTGTTATTTTCTGCCGATGGTACTGTTCTTGGGAAATATTTTAGATACAACAGAAATCAAGTTTCATTCGATGATATATCTCCAAAGTTGGTTGAAGCCTTGCTTAGTACAGAAGACATTCGTTTTTACAAACATTCGGGGATTGATCCAAAAGGTCTTTTACGTGCGTTGATTGGGAAACTTACCTTTTCTTTTCGTGGAGGGGGGAGTACTATTACCATGCAGTTGGCCGAAAATATTTTTAGAACAATGACCGAAAATCAAGGGC
The DNA here is from genome assembly GCA_964423255.1 of uncultured Roseivirgaceae bacterium. Lineage (GTDB taxonomy): Bacteria > Bacteroidota > Bacteroidia > Cytophagales > Cyclobacteriaceae > JAAUQL01. Next base: position 13,346 of record CAYREN010000095.1, read on the forward strand.
ACTTGTATAAAATAGATTTTTTAAGACCCTTTATTATTAAAATTAAGGAGTGGATCATCTCTATCCAGTTAGAGAAGTTCTTTACCAAGGATGAGATTATGGCCATGTATTTCAATACTATTTTCTTTGGCAGTAACTCATATGGAATAAATACTGCAGCTTCAACTTTTTTCAATACTACTCCTGACAGCCTCAATTATCAACAAGCTGCCATGTTGGTGGGTATGCTCAATGCTCCTACAAGATTTAATCCTATTTCAAACCCAGACAATGCTCTCCAGAAACGTACTGAGGTTTTGTATAATCTTTTCAAATATGAATTTATTGATAGAATTGAGTTTGATTCTATAAAAGCACTTCCACTAGGAGTAGAATATGTTTCACAGGATCACATCGGTGGACCTGCGCCATATTTCAGGTCTGTAATCAAGCCCCAACTTATAGCTTGGTCAAAGGAAAATGGTTATGATTTATTTGAATCAGGATTGAGAATTTATACAACTATAGATAGTAGGCTACAAAAACATGCCGAAGAGG
>CAYREN010000096.1:0-8979 GCA_964423255.1 uncultured Roseivirgaceae bacterium
TACGAAATAGAAGCTCCAAAATATTCCCTGTTCATCCTGGCAATATTAGAAACATCTATACCCTTTGGGCACTCAGCTGAGCAGGCATAGGTATTTGTGCAAGCGCCAAAACCTTCCTTGTCCATTTGTTCTACCATAGCCAAGGCACGTATTTTTCGTTCGGCCTGACCTTGTGGCAGTAAAGCCAATTGAGATATTTTTGCACTTACAAACAGCATTGCCGAGGCATTTTTGCAAGCAGCAACACATGCTCCACAACCAATACATGCCGCAGCATCCATGGCCAAATCAGCGTGCTCTTTGGGTATTGGTATTGCATTGGCATCTTGAACCGCTCCCGTATTTACAGCTACATATCCTCCTGCTTGTATTATTCTGTCAAAGGCATTTCTGTCAACAACCAGATCTTTGATTACCGGAAAGGCCTTTGCCCGCCATGGTTCGATGGTAATGGTTGTGTTGTTGGGAAATGTGCGCATATGCAACTGACAAACTGTAATCTCCTCTTCAGGACCATGAGGGCGTCCGTTGATGAACAAGCTGCACATACCGCAAATTCCTTCTCTACAATCGTGATCGAAATAGATCGGGTCTTCATCTTTTTCTGAAAGCTCTTCGTTGAGGATGTCGAGCATTTCTAAAAAAGAACTGCCGGTAGATATATTTTTTACTTCATATGTTCTAAATTCACCTTTGCTTTGTGCATTGGCCTGACGCCATATATTTAAGGTATAATTCCTTTCTCTTTCCATTACTTATAGCTTCTTTGAGTGAGTTTTACGTTTTCAAATTTAAGATCTTCTTTATGAAGTTTTGAGGGTTTATCATCTCCCTGATATTCCCATGCAGAAACAAAGGTAAAGTTCTCATCATCTCTTTTTGCCTCGCCCTCTTCTGTCTGGCTTTCTTCCCTAAAGTGACCGCCGCAAGATTCATTACGATCAAGGGCATCATCAACCATCAGTTCTCCCAACTCCATAAAATCTGCTACTCTCATGGCTTTTTCCAGCGTCATATTCAGCTCTTCATTGAGACCGAGAACTTTTACATCTTTCCAATATGCCTCTTTTAATTTCTGAATTTCTACTTTAGCTTCTTTCAGCCCTTTTTCATTTCTAGCCATACCACATTTTTCCCACATGATTTTTCCCAACTCCCTGTGAAAATGGTCAACGGTTTTAGTCCCGTTTATATTTAAAAGTTTTTTAATTCGATCACTTACCTCCTTTTCCGCTTCCTGAAATGCCGGATGGTCCGTAGAGACTTTTTCATTGGATATTCCTGCAAGGTAATTCCCAATAGTAGATGGAATTACAAAATACCCATCAGCCAAGCCTTGCATCAATGCCGAGGCGCCAAGCCTGTTTGCTCCATGGTCAGAGAAATTACATTCTCCAGCTGCAAATAAACCGGGAATAGTAGTTTGCAAATTATAATCTACCCAAAGCCCGCCCATTGTATAGTGAACTGCTGGATAAATCATCATTGGAGTTTCATAAGGATTATCAGCGGTGATCATTTCATACATCTGGAACAGGTTGCCGTATTTGGCTTTGATCACTTCCACGCCATCTCTTTCTATTGCATCTCTGAAATCAAGAAAAACCGCCAACCCTGTCTCGCCAACTCCCTTGCCATCGTCACACATATTTTTTGCGTTTCGTGAGGCTACATCTCTTGGCACCAAGTTGCCGAACGATGGATAAATACGCTCTAAATAATAATCTCTGTCTTTTTCAGCAAGATCAGATGGCTTGATCTCTCCTTTTTGTAATTTTGTCGAGGTTTCTTTATCCTTCGGAACCCACACTCTGCCATCATTTCTTAGCGATTCTGACATCAATGTCAATTTTGATTGCTGGTCACCATGCATTGGAATACATGTTGGGTGAATCTGGGTAAAACATGGATTTCCAAAGTATGCGCCTTTTTTAAAAGCCCTCCATACTGCGGAAGCATTACAACCCATTGCATTAGTAGACAGGAAGAAAACATTGCCATATCCACCGGTTGCCAATACAACTGTATGTGCACTGTGAGATGCTATTTCCCCGGTAATAAGATTTCTCGTGATTATACCTCTTGCTTTCCCATCAACGATTACTACATCGAGCATCTCATTTCTGGTGTACATGGTCACTTTTCCAGTAGAGATTTGCCTGCTCAAAGCTGAATACGCTCCCAATAATAGTTGTTGCCCGGTCTGCCCGCGTGCATAAAATGTCCGGGACACCTGGGCTCCACCAAAGGATCTGTTATCTAACAACCCTCCATATTCCCTTGCAAATGGAACACCTTGTGCAACACATTGGTCAATAATGCTATTGCTCACTTCTGCAAGACGATAAACATTGGCTTCTCTCGATCTGTAATCTCCGCCTTTGATGGTGTCATAAAATAGACGATAAACACTATCGCCATCATTTGTATAGTTTTTAGCGGCATTTATCCCGCCCTGAGCAGCAATACTGTGAGCCCTTCTCGGGCTATCCTGGTAACAGAATGCCTTTACATTATATCCAAGTTCTCCTAGCGAAGCAGCGGCGGCACCACCTGCAAGTCCTGTTCCCACCACGATAATATCATATTTTCTTTTGTTGGCAGGATTTACCAGCTTCAGATTAAACTTGTGTTTTGTCCATTTTTCGGCCAATGGGCCTTTTGGAATTTTTGAATCAAGGGACATAATATTTATTGTTTTTTATTGCGAGATTATTAAAAGAAATAGACGTAAATGGGCATAAGCGCAAATCCTAAAGAAAGAACGATAGAAAGTGCCAAACCAATTATCTTTAGTGCAGGTGTATATTTTTTGTGCTCTAACCCCAGAGTCTGAAAAGCACTTTGAAATCCATGTATTAAGTGAAAAAGCAATGCAATCAAACCAATAAGATATGTGATTAACGAAAACGTAGTTTTAAACTTTAATAAAACCAGCGCAAATATATCGACATTGCCATCAGCATCATTCACAAATTGATATCCTCCATCATGCTTATACTCCCACCAAAAATCTTTGAGGTGTAACACAATGAATATCAATACCAGTGACCCAAGTAAAGTCATGCTTCTGGATGACCAACTACTATTTTCATTTGATTTTTGCACTTTGTATTTCACGGGTCGAGCGGAGCTATTTCCAAAATAAAGTATGAATGCAACAATCACGTGTAATAGAATGCTACCATATAGCAAGTATGAAACCGCTCCAATTATTGGATTTGTTGACATGAATTTCGCATATGAGTTAAATGCCAGACCACCATCATTACTAAAGACAGGCAGGTTACCTATAAGATGAATGACTAAAAATGATATCAAAAACAAACCAGTCAATGACATCAGGAGCTTTTTTCCAAGTGTACTACTTAGCATATTTATTATCCAACTCATGCTTTATTAATTTTATAATAAGAAAATTGCAGTTAATTATTAAGATTGAATTAAAATCTTTGTGTTTATTAAATTTGTCGCAAGATTGCAATTATTCTCTATTATGTAAAATGATTATTATCATTTAAAAGACAATGTTTGTAACTAAATGATAAAATTTATATTTCATTAAATAATAAAAAATATAAATGTTGGTCTAATAACAGAAATACGATTTAAAAATATTCAATTGACAGTATTAAATATCATATCGAAACGACCCACTTTGGCTACTATTTTTTCACAATCTGAGTTCCCGGATTTTGTTATGGTAAATTCAAATGTGCCAGATATGATTTCTTCATCGGTGTCGAAGCGGTTTATATCTACAAAACCAAGAACATTGTCTGACTTTTCGTTATAAAATTTACAATTTTGTGGCTTTGTGTAAGTAACAGAATTCCAGTCATCATTATTATAAGGAGTTCTATTTCCAGAATCTAAATTGTACCGATTTACACCTTTAGAGATGATGCTGTCTATATAAATATTTAAATAATGACACCCTTGAATATCACCATCTAAAAAACCAGAAATTTTTAACCATACTGAACCTCCATTCTGTTTTGGAAAGTAAGTAACCTTCTTTGTTGATAAACAATATTGAGAACTAAGAAATGGTTCATATGTAAAAATTTTTCCATTTATCACGCAAAAAAAAGTATTTTTTCCCACTTGCATTGGTAAAAGAGATTTATCTTTCTTGCAACTAAAATGTAAGGCTGATAATGTGAAAATGGCCAGGGTGAATAACAATGATTTTACTTTCATGGTTGTGTTGATAATTTCTTAAAAGTTGGCTAATTGAAAAATTATCAGTTACTAATTTTTAGTTTGAAACTTTTAGTAAGTTATAAACTTGCAATTATTCTCTATTATGTAAAATGATTATTATCATTTAAAAGACAATATTTGTAACTAAATGTGAAATTTTATTGTTTGTTAAATACTAAAAGTCTAAAATTTGATTTAGTTAAGTAACAGAAGTATCTTCAAAGCATGAAACAGGCAATGCCTGAGATAATTATTGGGACTCCAGCCATGCCGGCAGGCGGACACAAAAACATGATAATAATCTAGTACTGGTTGCGTTTTTGCATAACATAAATATATGAAAAAATATTTTCAGTTCATTTTTACCTTTTTGCTCACCACTTTATTCCTTTCCGAAGTAGAAGCAACGCACATCAGAGCTGGAGAAATTACTGCCGAATTGATTTCGTGCCAAAACTTCAGTTATAAATTTACATTGGTAGGATACACCGATCTAACTTCTGATGTTATTTTTGGAGGTGGAGAAATTAATTATGGCGATGGAGTTACTGAGGAATTTCCTGCTGGAGAATATGACTTCTTTGAAGACTTGGGAGACGAAATTGCTATTAATGTATATTTTAAAGAACACACCTTTCCAGGACCGGGAATTTACACCATTAGCTACAGAGAATTTAATAGAAATCCCGACATTGTCAATATGGACAATTCAGTCAATACACCTTTTTATGTTGAAACCGTAATTATCATTGACCCTTTTTTGGGTTGTAATAATACCCCGGTTTTACTGAATCCACCAATTGATGACGCTTGTATTGGAGTAACATTTTTACACAATGCAGGAGCGGTTGATGCAGATGGAGATAGTCTTTCATATGAATTTACCATCCCAAAACAAGACGTAGATATTCCGGTTATAAATTATAGATTTCCTGACGATCACGATATTGCTGAGTACGATGCAAAAAACGAAGATAAAACAGGCTCTGCTAGTTTTACACTTGATCAAAAAACAGGTGACGTAATCTGGGATGCACCAGGTGGGGAAGGTGAGTATAACATCGCATTTCGTGTTGTGGAATGGAGAAAAATTGAGGGCATTTGGTATAAACTTGGTTATGTGACCAGAGATATGCAAATCATTGTTACCGATTGCAATAATGAGCCTCCTGAAATAGAACCAATTCCAGATACTTGTGTGGTCGCAGGAGAAATACTTAGAAATGATATCATTGCCACTGACCCTGACAACGACCCAATCAAAATGTCGTCTTTTGGAAGTGTGTATGAGTTTAATTCAAATCCGGCATCCTACACACCCTATCCGGATGTTGTACAAAATGCACCAGCTAAACTTAATTTTTCATGGCAGACGGACTGTTCACATGTAAGAGAAAGAGAATATCAAGTGAGATTCAAAGCAGTTGATCAACCTGATATATCACAAGGAAGAGGTCCCAAACTGGCAGATTTTGAAACTTGGTTCATTCGTGTTGTTGGCCCTCCTCCGGAAAGTTTGGTGGCAGATCAAGGTAAAGGAAATAAAGTAAACCTATCCTGGGATACATACAGTTGTCAAAATGCAACCAAAATGCAGGTATGGAGAAGAGTTGATAGTTATGAATTCGAACCAAACCATTGTGAACTGGGAATGCCCGATAATGCAGGTTATGAATTAATCAGCACATTAGATATTGATCAAACTGATTTTCTAGATGACAATAATGGTGATGGCTTGGAATATGGCGCCACTTATTGCTATCGGCTCGTGGCAGTATTTCAAGACCCTGCTGGAGGAGAAAGTGTTGTATCAACAGAAGCATGTGTGATGATTGAAGAATTTGAAGGAGATTTTGGATCTTTAATTACCAATGTCACCGTCACTAAAACAGACCAATCAAATGGTGAGATATTTATTAAATGGACTTCTCCTTTTGATATCGATGAATCTAAATTTCCTCCACCATACAAATATGAACTCTACCGCGGAGAAGATTTGACTTCTTCTCAAATGGATCTAATCTCGGGAGGTAAGGTCACAGATACCACATTCGTAGATACCGGACTAAATACAGTAAACTCTCCGTATAATTATAAAATTATTGTTTATGACAATGATAATGATGCTATAGATACAACAAGCACTGCTTCCTCCGTTCGACTGGATCCTTCACCAATTACCGGTGCTATTGAATTAAGCTGGAACGCTGAAGTGCCTTGGTCTAATGTGTCACAAAAATTTCCAATGCATTTGATATATAGAGACAATATTGACCCTGGAGATCCTAAAAAGCTAGTGCTCATTGATAGCGTAGATGTTGCAAAAGATGGATTTTTATATCTTGACGACGGAAGTATTACCGGAGATGATATGCTCATTGATACGCAGGAGTATTGCTATTTCGTGACAACAAAAGGTACTTATGGAAATCCCAAGATCACTGAACCTTTATTCAATAATTCTCAAATTGCGTGTGCGCAACCAAATGATACCATTTCTCCATGTGCGCCAAAGAATTTTACTATTGTCAATTTGAACCTCGATTCAGCTTGTACAAATTTTCTAACAGAAGTTCCGTGCAATTTTAATGACTTTTTCAATGAACTGAGCTGGGACGTGAATACCGATTCCGAATGCGATGAAGATGTAAGAAGCTATAATATATATTTTTCAAGTACGGGAGAAGAAGGAACATTTGAGTTGATAGATAATGTGGTAAACACATCGTATATTCATGATGGTTTGAATTCCTTTAAAGGGTGCTATAAAATAGCTTCTGTTGATCGCTCTGGAAATGAAAGTGAACTTACTGAAGCTTTGTGCAACGACAATTGCCCAAACTATGAGCTGCCTAATGTCTTTACTCCAAATGATGATGATGTAAATGATCTATTCCGCCCATATGACGACTTCGACAAGTCTGAGGGTGTTTATAAATGTGTGCGTTTTGTATCATCAGTAGATTTCTTTGTGTATGATCGAGAAGGAAAAGAAGTTTATAATAACCTTAGTGAATCTGAAAAAAGTATTCTTATCAATTGGGATGGCAAAAATAACCAGGGAAAAGAATTAGCAAGCGGTGTATATTATTATGTGGCCAATGTTACCTTTGATGTGCTTGATAAAGATTTGCAAAAAGTAGATTTCAAAGGTTGGGTGCATCTGCTGAGGTAGTAACCATTTACTATTTTATCCACGAATCATCGATATTTTTAATTAATGCTTAGCTTTGCATTATTGAGTAAACCACAAGAAATAATTTATGAAAGCATACATATTCCCTGGTCAGGGGGCACAATTTCCTGGTATGGGAAAATACCTTTATAATAATTCCGAAAAAGCAAAAGATCTATTCGAAAAGGCAAATGACATACTCAGATTCCGAATTACTGACATCATGTTTGATGGTAAAGCCGAAGAACTCAAACAAACCAATGTCACTCAGCCAGCAATATTTCTTCTCTCTGTTGTCACGGCAAGTATTGCCGAAGACTTCAATCCTGATATGGTGGCCGGACATTCTTTAGGAGAATTTTCCGCACTTGTTGCCAATGGATCATTGTCATTTGAAGATGGGTTGAGCCTTGTGGCAAAGCGAGCCAACGCCATGCAAAAAGCTTGTGAAGCAAATCCATCCACGATGGCAGCTATCCTGGGCCTGGAAGATGAAAAAGTAGAAGAAATATGTAATGAAATTAATGAGGTTGTCGTAGCCGCCAACTATAATTGTCCCGGGCAATTGGTGATTTCTGGTTCTAATAAAGGAATTGAGATTGCATGTGTTAAATTGAAAGAAGCCGGAGCACGACGGGCTTTGCCATTGCCGGTTGGAGGAGCTTTTCACTCACCACTAATGGAACCTGCAAGAAAAGAGTTGGAAGAGGCAATTATGAATACGGCATTCAAGAAACCAATTTGTCCGGTTTATCAAAATGCAACTGCTTTACCTGCAACGGATGTAGATATTATTAAGGAAAATTTAATTGCTCAGCTAACAGCTCCAGTAAAATGGACACAATCCGTTCAAAAAATGGTATCTGATGGAGGCAGTGAATTTATAGAGTGTGGCCCCGGGAAGGTATTGCAAGGATTGGTTAAAAAAATTCATAGAGATTCGGAAGTGAGAAGCATATAAGTATTTCAGGAATTGACCTGTCCCTGAGTAGTCCGCGGCCACCCTTCCGGGATCTGTTTGCAAATCACAGCAATTTCATAAAGCCCATACCAAATCAACAAAAAACAGAAGCCAAGTCTTTCCTGAGTTTTTGAAAGGCATTATATTATTGGGTTCTTGAATGGTTTTCATTGCTGGGTTTTTTGGAGGTTTCTCTTTTAGAAATATACTTACGAATCTCTGACAGATGCCCTGCCTCGCCGGCAAGGCGGGCGCAACAAGTGCGGCAAGGGTGTCCTTGATGACTTTTTTTAAACTCTTTCATATAAATTATGCATTTTAGCTCTTTATTAGAAAACTGATAATACATGCTAGCACTAGTATTTGCCCTTGCCATTATTTTATTTTTACTTGCCTATAGATTTTATGGTAGGTTTCTGGATCGACACTTCGAGATAGATGATAATCGAATTACCCCCAGTCATACAGATTATGATGGCGTGGATAAAGTTCCCACAAAAACGGCAGTGCTTTTAGGCCATCATTTTTCTTCCATTGCCGGTGCAGGGCCAATTGTTGGACCAATTATAGCCGCAGCAGCATTTGGGTGGGTACCAGCCATACTATGGGTGGTAATCGGTTCTATTTTTATTGGGGG
>CAYREN010000096.1:9079-13555 GCA_964423255.1 uncultured Roseivirgaceae bacterium
TATTTTTCCAGGAAAATCCAGGACGTGCCTGGAACATCGTTTTGATTATTTATGCTTTTATTGCAGCAATATCTCCAGTATGGGCACTGCTTCAACCAAGAGATTATCTCTCATCTTTTTTATTGTACGCCTCACTGATTGGTGCTTTTATAGGTATAATATTTGGAGGTTTTGAGTTTCAATATCCTGCATTTACCACTTGGTCAGACATTGATAGAGGGACTCTATTTCCAATTTTATTTATCACCATAGCTTGTGGAGCCTGTTCTGGATTTCATTCAATCGTGGCTTCTGGCACCACTTCGAAGCAACTCAATTGTGAAACTGATGCAAGAAAAATTGGGTATGGCGCCATGTTAATTGAAGGCGTTGTGGCAGTAATTGCTCTTTTTACGGTAGCCATGTTGGTAAAAAACGATGACCTGGTTCATCAAGCACCTTTGGTAGTATTTGGAACAGGGATGGGAAATTTCCTTTCCATTATAGGTATTCCGTTTGAGATTGGCCTTTCATTTGGCATATTGGCTGTCTCCACTTTTTTGCTGACAACGCTGGATACTTCTACAAGGCTGGCAAGATATATTTTGGAGGAACTGCTAAATATTGATGGAAAAAACACAAGGTATTATTCAACTTTGGCGACATTGGTTATTCCGGTGATATTCACATTTGTAACGCTTTATGATAACCAGGGTAATCCTATTCCAGCATGGAAAGCGGTATGGCCGGTCTTCGGATCTACCAATCAGCTTTTAGCGGGACTTGCCCTTTTGGTGGTATATGTGTGGCAGAAACGAAAAGGCAAAAAGACATTTTTCATTTTAGTACCCATGATATTTATGTTAAGTATGACCTTGTGGGCGCTCACGCAACTTATTTATCAATCTGGATTTTCATCCATAGGCATCATTTCCATTATCCTTCTCATGATGGCGATTATTTTAGTAGTGGAGGCTGTGAGGATAGTTTTTTTCAAACCCATTTCAATAGTTTCCAAATAAAACTTTTTCTCAATTTTATTTATTAATCAAACGAATTTTATCATTTACATTGTCAATAAAATCATGTAAATAATCTGGAATACTTCTTTTATCTTGGTCTATAATCCATTTGTTCAATTTGCCATTTTTATAATAAATAATAAGTAAACCACCTTGATCGGCACAGTCAGGGCAACCCAATCTAATTGCATTTTCAGATAGTAATTTGGTGGGAAAGAGATCAATTAAATCCTTCACTTCATTAAATTTATCCTCTCCCAATTCTATAAAATTAAATTTTTCGGTCTGGTTATAGTTATCATTTAGATCTTCAAAAAGTTTTTCACCACTCAATTTAAACGTTTCTATACATTCTTCTCCAACACAAAACCCGTAGGAATGACCAAAAATCAGATAGTCATCTTTATTAATTAAAATTTCATTGTCCTTTTTACAAGAGACAATTACTGACATTATTACTATTATAATTATAATTTTTAAATTCATTTCCTGAAGGATTAAATTATTCAATCTCAAGACAAACAAATAATGCTTTTGGTTGGAAAGTTTTTTCAGTTTAATAGACAAAATCTACCTTTCCACTTAGTAAAGCTGCTCAAAATTAATTGATCAATTTAAAAGCTTATCCAGCGAGTTAGTAGCTACAAAATGATAGTTTGGTCTGGCTTTTTTATAGATAGAAATCGCCAGAGACCTGCCTTCATCTGTCTCAACCAATGCTTCATAAATTGGCATTAAAAATTTACGTCTGCCGGTATGAATTAAAAAACGCTCCATGGCCGAAAAAGATGGGGCATATAAATGTTTTGCACAATGGACATACCATACTCCTAAAATTTCTGCGTTCCCGCTATTTGTGAAATCATATTTATTATCCAGCAACGCCAATGACATTTGTGATACATCTTCAGGAATATTCTTAATAAAATATACCCATTCATGGCTTGACCATATTGTTGTCACGTCCAATACTTTTCCATTTTTCCAGTCATCAATGGCTTGATCTACCTTAATAAATCTTGCGGAAGTTACTTTTGGCAAACTTTCAGGTAGCCCCACTCCGTAAACCCATTCTTCCAAATCATCCGGCGGGGTGATTTTGTTTTTCTCAAAAAGATTTTCATTAAGGTATTCCATAAAGGCTTCTGTATAATTTGATTTGAAGGCAAATTCAGAAAAATATTTATTCATAAAATCATCAAACTTTTCTCGTCCTGCATATTGCTCAAGGTATTTCAGGAAAAAATATCCTTTGTCGTAAGCGATTGTTGTAAGACCATCATCAGGGTTTCTTCCAGCAAGATCGAGCTTAAGCTTGGTATCATTTTCTTTGCCCGTTTTCATGAAAAGGTCAACCTCTTCCAGCAACCCCATCATGCTCAAAGAAGAAAGCATCTCTTCATAATCCTTACCTTTGAGAGCTTCCATAATCCGGCTTTCGAAATATACTGTAAACCCTTCATTTAACCAGAAATCATTCCATGTAGCATTGGTAACAAGATTTCCAGACCAGGAATGAGCAAGTTCATGGGCAACTAATGAAGTCAGGGATTTGTCGCCGGTGATAATGGTTGGCGTGGCAAATGTAATACGTGGATTTTCCATGCCTCCGAAAGGAAAACTGGGAGGGAGTACAATCAAATCGTACCTATCCCATCTGTAATCCCCATACAATTTTTCTGCAATAGAAAGCATGTCCTCCATCTCGCTAAATTCTTCTTTGGATTTTTGTAACATAGAAGGCTCGGCGTACACACCTGTTCGTTCTCCTACTGGTGCAAACCCTATTTCCCCAACGACCAAAGCCATCAAATAACTGGGTATGGGCTGGTCCATTCTAAAATGATAATTGCCATCTTCATTAACCTTTTGTGGATTTTCTGCACTCATTAAAACCAGAAAACCTGGAGGAACATGGACACTTGCTGTGTAAGTAAATCGGACTCCAGGAGAATCTTGCAACGGAATCCAGCTTCTTGCTAAAATCGCTTGCGACTGCGTAAATAAATATGGTGCCGTTTTATCTGCTGTTTGCTTGGGATCTAGCCATTGAAGTGCTTCAGCATGCTTGCTTGTTACGTACTTAATAATTACTTTATTACCAGCATTCGTCAACGATATTTTTAGAGCAGAACCAAGAAGTGGATCTTCCTCAAGCAAGGTATATTTTGCTTGCTCACCATCTGAAAACAATACATCAATAATCTGCAGTTTCTTGGTGTCCAGAATTAAATATTGAGCCTCAGAATTTTTTTCATATTCTATTTCAACTGTCCCTTCAATTTTCTTTTGTTCAAAATCAATATTCAAATCTAAATCTAAATGCTTCACAACAGCTTCATCGGGTCGTGATAATGAATGAGGGTCCTTTGCATTTATATCCATAGTTTTATTTTTTTCAGCTCTGTTTTGGCAAGAAAATACTGTGATGCCTACAGTGATTAAAATTCCTATCAATTGTATTGATCTCGACATTGTTTTCCAATTAAAATGCAAAAATGATCAATTAATGTCAGAACCATAATATTGGCATTCATTTTCTTAATTTTGACTTTAATTCAAAGGAATGGCAAATACGGTTTACGATGGTATAAATTTTACAAAAAAACTCACTCGTCAAAAAATTGTCAATGCTTATAAAACTTATTGGGGGTTCAAAAAATCTCTAAATTCGAAATCACCTCTTCACAAAAATTTTCCATATAGCCTGTCGATTGAGCCAACTACATCTTGCAATCTCAGATGCCCCGAATGCCCGAGTGGTTTAAGGTCTTTTTCCAGGCCAACCGGAATGTTGAATCAAAAAACTTTCAAAAAAATAATCGATGAACTCCATGGATATTTGATGTATTTGATCATGTACTTTCAGGGCGAGCCATTTCTAAACCCTGGGTTTTTGGATACTATTCAATATGCACATTCCAAAAACATTTACACAGCCACATCTACCAATGCTCATTTTTTATCAAGAGAAATTGCCATAAAGACTGTTAAAAGTGGACTTGACAGGATAATTATTTCATTGGATGGAACAGATCAGCAAACTTATGAAAGCTATCGTAAAGGAGGTCAGTTATCTAAAGTGATATCCGGAATAGATAATCTGATTGAAGCCCGTAAAAATTTAAAGGTCAAAACACCGTTTATCATACTTCAATTTATTGTATTTGATCACAATGTTCATCAACTCCAGGATGTAAAAATGCTTGCTCGAAAACTTGGTGTGGATAAGTTAGAAATAAAAACCGCTCAAATTTATGATTTTGAAAAAGGTTCGGATCTTATCCCCAAAAACCAGAAACTTAGCCGATATCAACTTAATGGAGAAAACGATTATGTTATAAAAAGTGAACTGCTGAATAAATGCTGGAAAATGTGGCACTCCTGTGTGATGACATGGGATGGTAACATTGTGCCATGCTGTTTTGATAAAGATGCCAAATACACCATGGGCAATATTCACGATCAATCATTT
>CAYREN010000097.1:0-13471 GCA_964423255.1 uncultured Roseivirgaceae bacterium
ATGTTTAGCAAACATGTGGTTTCAGCCACTCACCCACCTCTCCGGCTGAAATTTTACCCGTTTTGAAAACGGAATGCAAATATAGCATTTCCACTTTCATTTAAGCAAATGGAAGTTATATTTTATACTTATTTTTTTTGATGCTTACAACATGAATGGGACAAAAAAAATTATGTTGTATCAATTTGCCAAGATTACACTTAATGATAACTTTGCCATGCTAAATAAAATATTTGGTGTCGGTCACGTTACATATTAAAATTTGTATTGCCAATGACATGGTATAGATCATTTTCCGGATTTGAATTTCTGGTGATAATATTATTTATCGTTTTGTATGCGGCATATTTATTTAGGATGTTTCGGATTGGAAAAATATTAAAAATTTCTTATCGCTCTCTAACCATCAAGCTAATAATCCGAAGTGCTTTCTTTTTGCTACTTATCATTGCTCTGTTAGGGCCTTCCTTTGGTGATACTTCGCGCGAAGTGAAAGCCATAGGCAAGGACATTATGATTTGTGTGGATCTTTCAGAATCAATGAACGCATTTGATATTCAGCCTACACGATTGGAAAAAATGAAATTTGAATTGAAAAATTTGGTCGATGCTTTCAATTCTGACAGAAAGGGATTGATCATATTTTCTTCTGAGGCATTTATGCAATGTCCTCTCACCTACGATCAAGGAGCTTTAAACTTATTTATTGAAACTTTGGGGACAAATCTCGTACCCAACGCCGGTACAGATTTTGGTCCACCCATCGAAATGGCATTGGAAAAATTGTCGGCAGAAGAAACGTCAACCATCCAGCAAAAATCGAAGATTATTATTTTGATCAGCGACGGTGAGGATTTCGGAGAAAATACCTTGAGCAATGTTTCTTTATTGGAAGAAAAAGGCATTAAATTATTTACCCTTGGAGTAGGAACAGTAGCTGGAAGTAAAATAAGAACTAATTATGGATTTAAAACTGACAAAAACGGACGGGAAGTTTTCACAAAACTTAATGCTAAGGATCTAAAAAATTTGGCTATAAAAACAGGAGGAAAATATTTTGAGATTAATGAAAAAAGTAATGGTATTGAGCGCCTAATAAATGCTATTAATGGAATTGAAGGAGAACTAAAGGACTCAAAAGTTATTGACGTTTCAGCAAATAAGTACTATTATTTTGTTGCACTTGCACTGATTCTCATATGCGCTGATCTGCTATTTGGACTTAAAACTATTTATCTATGAAAATGGTATTGATGTTCATATTACTAAATATTATTGGAGGAGATATCAATAAAATTGCCAGGGTAAATCAAACTAAATCCATGGCAGAAGAGGCTTATAAAAATGGAGAATATGAAAATGCTATTACTGCATTCAGAATACTTACAGATTCGCTGGGTGTAAATGAAGATCCTATTTTATTGAATTTGGCCAATGCATATTTTCACAAAAGTGATACTTCTAATGCTGCTCAGTATTATACAAGAGTACTTAGCAGTGAAAACCCAGAGATGAGATCACTGGCTTATCAGCAGATGGGAGTAATTAATAAGCAACGGAATAAGCTCAAGGAGGCACTTTCAGATTTTAAGTCATCTCTAAAGTCTAATCCGAAAAATGAAGATGCACGATTCAACTATGAATTGGTAAAAAAAATGTTGGATAATCAGGAAGACCAAGAACAAAATAAAGACGATGATATTGAGCCTTCAGAATTTGCAAAGCAATTAAAAGCACAGGCCGATAGGCTGGTTAAACAACATCATTTTAATAAAGCAATGGCCATTATGCAAAAAGGACTTCAGGAAGATGAAACTGTGGCGGCTTATAAATCTTTCATTTCTAAGCTCAATGATGTAGTAGAATCTTCGAATGGAAATCCTGGAAATAATTAATATTATTGAATGATATGAAAATATTTTTGACATTTTTTCTACTGATTGTTATCCAAGTCATGAGCTTGGCACAGGAAGCTACCGATTATTTCAACCGTGCGGCAAACGAATACATTTATGAAAATGAACAACTTGCTTTAAATACCATAGGTGCTGGACTTTCTAAATATCCTGACAATGAAAAACTTAAAAGATTGAAGGAGAAAATCGAAAAGGACAAACAAGAAAAAGATCAAGAGCAAAAGAAAGATCAACAAAATCAAGACGATCAGCAAGACGAAAAACAAGAGCAGGAGCAAGATAAAGAAGGAGAGGAAAAAGATAAAGAAAAACAGGAGCAGCAGGAAAATCAAGATCAGGAGTCTGAAGATGATAAAAATGCTGATGAAAAGGAACAATCTCAACAACCACAACCGGAAGAGACTAATGAAGATGGAAAAGAAATGGATGAGCCTCCACAAACAAGAAAAGAAAAATTAGAGGAATTGAATCTAACCGAAGAGAAGGCTCAAATGATACTGGAGGCCATGAAGAATAATGAAATTCAGTATATCCAGCAAAACACAAGAAAGCCCACTAAAAAGCAGGATAGTAGTAAGCCAGATTGGTAGCGTACTACAAATAATGTTTTAATGTGTTAATATGTTCTAAGTTTACAATTTTCCAATGGGTATAATCCTGTGTTTGGCAGGTCCTAAAATTGCTGCGGCAAAGCCGGTTTCATGGTAATTCGGAAAAAAGTTGCCAATAGGTTGAACAGGATATTTCATTATGAAAAATTAGAATCCAGAATGCGTTTATTTTTTATACTTTTTGTGCTCTATGGTATTATTGGTCAATCACCGAAATCTATTGCTCAGCAAAAAATTACTACCTACTACGATTCGCTAAATCAACATCCGAATACAGTTTATTATATTCTAAATAATGATAAATCTATGATCGATGGCCCATATAAAAAGTACCATCGAAATGGAGTATTGGAGGCTGAAGGTCAATTTGATCATGGAAAAAAGGAAGGTATGTTTAAGGAATATTATGACAATAATAGTATTAGCAGGACAATGTTTTTTGAGGAAGGAATCAAACAGGGTCCAGTTGAAGTCTTTAATGAAAAAGGGCAAATATTACAAAAAGCCCAATATAGAAATGATACATTGTCGGGGAAGCTTTATGTATATTTTGATGGAGGGTCAATAAAAAATGAAAGCGAATTTGTAAAAGGTAAACCTAATGGATTGGTAAAAGAATATTTCCAATCGGGAGGTATAAAACAGGAAATAAAATATAGTGCAGGAAAGCCAAATGGGCCAAATAAATCCTATTATAAAAGTGGAGTACTGAAAACAGAGGCGATGATGAAGAATGGTCAAATGGATGGATATTTCAAGACCTACCACTCCAATGGAAGTCTTGATACTGAATTTTCTAATAGAAATGGTGAGAAGACCGGTGCTTTTAGAACCTATAACCCGGAGGGACAAATTGTACTGGAAGGTACATATCAGCAAGGCAGACTACATGGGGATAATAAAGCTTATTATGACGATGGCAAGATAAAGCACCTATACAAATATAAAAATGGCTATAGAACCGGAGAAAACACTCAGTATTATAACAATGAAAATATAAAGCAGTTCTCTGTATTTTCTGATCGGGAATCAAAGGAAATAAGAAAGGAATATGATGATAGTGGAAAATTGAATTCAGAAAAATTTTATGCAAATAAGAAACCAGATGGTAAATGGGTATTTTATTATTCCAGAGGAAAAGAAAAGAAAATACAGTTCTATGAAAATGGAAAATTGAATGGGACAGAGCTTACATATTTCCTCAACGGTAACTTAAATTTTGAAATAAATTATCAAAATGGTCTGATCGTAGGAATATTAAAAGAATATTATAAAAATGGGTCGCTTAAATCTGAAACAAATTATAAATTTGGGCGAAAGCACGGTTTTTATAAAGAGTGGTTTGATAATCAGCAATTAAAAATTGAGGGCAGTTATGCAGGCAACAAAAAAGTTGATTTATGGATTCACTATTCTGTTACAGGAGAGAAGATAAAAACCGATGTTTATAAAAATAATATTATAGTAAATACTTATTAAATACAGATGTCAAGACCTTCATTAAGCGCAACAAATTTTAGTTTCCCAGGGCAAAAAAAATTGTACAAAGGAAAAGTAAGAGACGTATATTATTTTGAAAATAGCCTGATAATGGTGGCATCAGATAGGATATCAGCTTTTGATGTTGTACTACCCAAGCCAATTCCTTATAAAGGACAGATACTTAATCAAATCGCTTCTGAATTTCTGGAGTCTACAAAGCATATCGTCCCAAATTGGTTAGACAGTACACCAGACCCAAATGTTTCTATTGGTAAAAATTGCGAGGCATTTCAAGTCGAAATGGTAATAAGGGCATACCTTACCGGTCATGCCTGGAGAGAATACAGAGACGGGAAAAGATTGCTATGTGGTGTGCCTATGCCTGATGGACTGAAAGAAAATGATAAATTTCCACAGCCAATCCTCACACCTACTACAAAGGCTCATGAGGGACATGATGAGGATATTTCGAGGGAAGAAATATTAGCTCAGAACATTGTATCAGAAGAAGATTATTTGAAGCTCGAAAAATATACCAGGGAGTTATTTGATTTCGGGACAAAAGTGGCTGCTGAAAAAGGTTTGATATTGGTAGATACCAAGTATGAGTTTGGCACACATAAAGGAGAGATTTACCTTATTGATGAAATACATACACCAGATTCATCGAGATATTTTTATAAAGAAGGCTATGAAGAACGTCAACAAAATGGCGATAAGCAGAAGCAATTATCAAAAGAATTTGTAAGGCAATGGCTTATTGAAAATGGGTTTCAAGGGTTAGAGGGTCAGCAAATTCCTGAAATGACCGAGGAAATTGTAAATGGTATTTCTGACAGATATATTGAATTATATGAGAAGGTCACCGGAAAAGAATTTGTACCTGAAACCGATAACGACATACTTCAAAGAGTTGAATCAAATATCAGAAAAGCTCTTGAATTGTAATGAAGAAAAAATATCACCAGAATATTTCATATTTTTTACATTATATGATATTCATGGATTTTAGATGTTAAATAGATTAAATTTGAAAAATGAAATATTCAATAGATAAAAAAGAGCAGTATAGTATTCTAAAACTTCAGGAAGAAAAATTAGATTCTCCGCTGTCGCCATCTTTAAAATCAGAATTTGTTACGCTCAATGCGGAAGGCATAAAAAATATTATCATAGACTTGTCTGAGGTAAAATATGTAGATTCTTCAGGATTGAGCGCCCTTCTTGTTGGAAATAGAATTTATAGCGAAGATGGTGGGATATTCATATTATCTGCATTAAATGATCATGTGATGAAACTCATCAAGATATCTCAACTCAACAATGTGCTCAATTTGGTGCCAACCGTGGAGGAGGCAATTGATGCAGTTTTTCTGAAAATAATTGAAAATGATCTTCAAGAAGGAGACGACAACTAATAAAAATTTTTCAGTTGACTTTCCAAATTAAAATACTTGGAAATAACTCTGCCATTCCTGCTCATGGCAGAAATCAGACTTCGCAGCTATTGCAATTAGATAAGCAATATGTATTAATTGATTGCGGAGAAGCAACTCAAAACCAACTATCCAGGCAAAATATTAAAATTGGAAAAATTAAGACTGTGCTGATCAGTCATTTGCATGGGGATCATTATTTTGGATTGATTGGTCTTTTGTCAACTATGCATTTATTTCATCGAAATAATAAATTGACAATTTTTGCACCTCCGGAGTTAGAAAGAATCATCTATCTTCAACTTGAAGCCTCAGAAACTAAATTGAGTTTCAAACTTGATTTTATCCCATTAACCCATAGGGGCAAAAAAGAAATACATCGTGAAACGCAATTTACAATTCAGGCTTTTCCGCTGGAGCATGGAATACGTTGTTATGGTTTTTTAATTAATGAGAATCCCAAGCAATGGCGAATTAATAAGGAGAATTTACCTGAGGAAATGCGCATTCAGGAAATTCTTACCTTGAAAAATGGCAAGCATGTTCTGGACGAAAATGGAGAAGTAAAATATGCATTAGAAAAATATGCACTTTCTCCACGTCCATCAAGATCGTATGCCTATTGTTCCGATACGCGATATTATGAAGGTGTTATTCCTTTTATTAAAAATGCTGATATTTTGTATCATGAAGCAACATTTGGAGATGAGATGGAAGATCGGGCAATATTGACAAATCACTCTACTGCAAGCCAGGCAGCAAGCATTGCTAAAAAAGCGAAAGTAGGAAAGTTGTTTCTTGGGCATTATTCAACTAGGTACAAGGATCTCACTCCGCTACTTGAGGAGGCAAGGGGAATATTTAAAGAGACCTACTTGTCAACAGAAGGAGAAACGATTTATTTGAAAGAATAGCCAACATGGAAGATAACAGTATAAGTCGCAAGAAAAAAACCAATCTATTTATTCTACTCAGTGGAATATTTCTCACCAATGCAATAATCGCAGAAATTATAGGAGTGAAGATTTTTTCGATGGAGTCAACCTTAGGCTTTGAACCTGCTCAAATTAATCTGTTTGGAGATTTTATATTGGACTTTAATCTTACAGCAGGTGCTGTGATATGGCCTGTTGTTTTCATTGCTACTGATGTAATCAATGAATATTTTGGTAAAAAAGGAGTCCGGAAAATAAGTTTTCTTACTGCATTTTTAATTGCCTATATTTTTATAATCATATATTCAGTTACAAAACTAGTTCCAGCAAATTTTTGGATCGAAATAAATAGTAAGGATGTCAATGGAAATGCATTTGATATCAACTATGCTTTTCAAACAATATTCAGACAAGGGCTTGGGATAATAATAGGATCTCTCACCGCCTTTTTAATCGCTCAATTGCTGGATGTATTTATTTTTCAACAACTGAGAAAAGCTACAGGAAAAAGAATGATTTGGCTGAGAGCCACGGGCTCCACACTGGTCTCTCAATTAATTGATAGCTTTATTGTGCTTTGGATCGCATTTTATCTTTTTGGTAATTGGTCAATGGAAGAAATTTTTGCTGTCGGACTTATAAATTATATTTACAAATTTTCTGTTGCCATCCTTCTTACTCCTGTTCTCTACATTGCACACTATTTCATTGACAGATATTTGGGTATTGAAGTGGCAGAAAAAATGGCAGAAGAGGCAGGGCAAGACACTTCGATTTTCTGAGTTAAATAATCTGTGATATTATTAGAGGTTTCCTTCATGCGAAATATATTTAGTTTTTGATCTGTTTTCGTTCAGAAACATATCTTTGAATAATTAAACTTTATGTTTTTTTTGATAATTTTTTGGAGTGTCATCTATCAGGTTTCTAAATTGCTTGTTAAAATTTGATAAGGTCTTGTAGCCACATTCATACGCAATCTGAGTTATGTTTAGTTCACCATCAATGAGCAACTTACAGGCATAGCCAATTCTGGTTTCATTTAAGAATTGTTTATAGGTCTTTTTGTTTCTCTGTTTAAAAAAACGACAGAAAGCCGTCGCATTCATGTTTGCCACATTTGCGACATCATTAAGAGAGATATCATTTGAGATATTATTGATTATAAACTCATAAACTTTGTCCATTTTACAATTATTGATTTTGTTATAAGATTCCACAAAACCAAGTTTGGCAAGTACCTTATATTCTTTTGACTCGGCTATCAAATGTAAAATGTTTAAAAACTCCATAAGTTGAGCGAATCCTTTCAGATGGAGTAATTTCTTTATTTTATCTGATATCAGTTGGCGATTGGCGCCTACCAATTTAATGCCCTGTCTTGATAAATTGATTAGATCTTTTAAATGTGAGGCCTCCGGAACATTAAAAAAACCCTTGGAAGGAAAATCTTCTTTGAAGTGTACAATTATAGCCTCGGCATTTAAGTGGATATTGTTAAGATATATTTTATCGTTCTGCCATGAATGCGGTAGGTTAGGTCCTACTAAAACCAAATCGCCCTCGCTAAATTCCTCAATGCTATCTCCTATAAACCTCGTGCCTTTGCTCTTCAGAATGAGTACTATTTCTAATTCTGTATGATAATGCCAGACTTTTGGAAAATATGATAAAATATCTTTTCTGATATTTATAGAACAAAGTTGAAAATTATTAATTCTTACAAAATCGGGTTTCATTGATTAATTATTTGCCTAAAATCAAAATGATATTAATTTATATGCAAAGATAGTTGATAAAATTGAGAATTAAGTGAGAGTAATGTTTGAAAATTGTTTCAACCTTTGTGTCTTAAATGTGTAAATGATGGAATGGGTGGATTCAACTTTAAAATTATAAAAGATGAAAATAACTGAAGTAAAAGTCTGGTTGGTTGAAGGAACAAAATACAACTGGACCTTGTTGAAAATATATACTGACGAAGGTTATACCGGTGTTGGCGAATCAACCAATTGGCCTGGGAGTCCAATAGTTGAAGCTGCTGCAAAACACATTGGAGAACGTATTATAGGTCTGGATCCAATGAATGTAGATTTTATTTGGGCAAAAATGTATAGAGATCTCAATTGGGTTGGACCATTTGGAGCAAGTATGTGCGCCATAAGCGGTATTGACATGGCGTTGTTGGATTTAAAAGCAAAAGTTCTTGGAGTTCCTTGCTATCAACTTCTTGGCGGTTCTTTTAGAACTGAGATTCCACTTTATGCAAATTATTGGTTTACAAAGGGAGACCATAATGGAGAGGATTACGCCAAACAAGCAAGAGAAGTGAAAGCATCCGGATTCTCAGGTTTAAAGTTCGATCCTTTCGCGCATACAAATTATTTCTATGGAGAAGATTTAAACACAAATTTATCCTTGTCCCCGGCTCAGCGGGATAATGCATATAATATAAGTAAAAAGGTACGAGAAGCTATCGGCCCGGAAATGGACATTATGATAGAAACTCATGCCATGCTGAATTTTAAGGTCGCTTTAGAAATGGCCGACCGGCTTCAAGAATTAGATATTGCCTGGTACGAAGAGCCGGTAGGCCCGGAAAACCTCCAGACATTAAAAGCATTTCGAGCAAGAGTCAATCCAAAAATTTCTTTATGTGTGGGTGAACGACATTATACAAGATATGGTATTCGAGCTATACTCGAGCAGCACCTTTGTGATATAATTATGCCTGATATCACACGTTGTGGAGGGCCCTCTGAAATGAAAAGGATGAGTACAATGGCAGAAATTTATGATGTGCTTCTGGCCCCTCATAATCCTAATGGCCCACTCTCAACTTTGGCAAGCGGGCATGTTTGCGCATCAATACCAAACTTCTTCCGTCAGGAATTTATTTATAATGACGTACCCTGGAGAGATACTGTCATCGATCATCCACTTAAAATTGAAGATGGCAATCTAATATTGTCAAACAGGCCCGGTCTGGGTGTTGATCTTGTAGAAGAGGAGATGGAAGCACACCCTGGAATTCGGGAAGCCAGAGATGGATTTTATGTGTAATGGGGATGAACGTAATGCAATCATGATGGGGGTGAAACAGGGTGTTGGCACCGGGAAAACGAAAACACAAAACCATTCCCACGATCACTACTGACGAGTTTGTGGATACTTGATCCAGGCTTTAGAATGAAACTAACTTCAAATATCAGAATATAAATAAAACTAATATTTCCTTTAAAATGAAAACTAAACTGTATCCAATTCATTTTATGCTCGCGGTTATTTTATTTGGTTGCGGTACACCAACAGTAATTAAAATAAATGAAGTAACGGGCGTTGAAGCACCGGAAATCAGACTAAATGGAACCTGGAAATTTTCCATGAACCCACCCGAAAAGTTTTGGGATAATAGTGTCGGATTTCAGGATTGGTCCGATATTCAGGTGCCGGGCGAATGCCAAATGCAGGGATTTGCCATTAAACACGACCAGCCTTATGTATATAAACACGAATTCGCCATTCCTTCAGACTATAAAGGAAAGCAAATTTTACTCAATTTTTATGGAGTTTATAGTTATGCCCGGGTTTGGGTAAACGGACAATTTATTCGAGAGCATTATGGTGGGTTTACCAAATGGGACTGCGACATTACGGAGATGGTTACTCCTGGTGAAAATGCAGTTTTAACAGTTGAAATTGTAGATCGTACCGATGATATTTCCTACGGAAGTGGTTATGCAAAACATCAAATTGGTGGTATATTAAAAGATGTGGAGTTGATTGCCTTGCCAAAACAATATTTCAAAAACCTTTATTTTGAAACCGATTTGGATGAGGAATATATAAATGCTGATTTAAGAGTTTTTTATGAGCTGAATCAAAGTACTTCAGTCAAATTAAAAGTTGAACTGTACGATGCTGAAAACAAATTGATTGAATCCGTGGATAAGGAAGTAGTTGGGCAAAGCGGAAAGATTTCTATTCCAATTGAAAACCCAAAAAAATGGGATGCTGAACATCCAAATTTGTACACTGTGGTGACATCGCTCACTGAGCATGGAAATGCCTTAATGAAAACATCGGAAAAAATTGGATTCCGGGAAGTAAAGGTGGATGGAAACAGGCTGTTGGTAAATGGGAAACCAGTAAAATTGAGAGGTGCTTGCAGGCACGATATCCACCCAACTCTGGGAAGGATGACCACGCCCGCGTACGATTTAAAAGATGTTCTGTTGGCCAAAGAGTGCAATATGAATTTTATTCGCACTTCACACTACCCACCATCTGAGCAATTTTTGAAATATTGCGATGAATATGGTATTTATGTTGAAGACGAAACCTCTGTTTGTTTTGTCGGATCGCACCGGACTGAGGCTTATCGGGAAACAGGCGCGTCCCAATCGGAACCGGAGTTTACCGAAATATACTTGTCGCAATTGGAGGAAATGGTGCAGAATCACCGCAATCACCCGAGTGTAATTATTTGGTCTATCGGAAACGAAAATACATTTGGTGACAATTTTGTTGAGTCATATAAGTGGATGAAAAAGAATGATTTGACTCGACCGGTAATTTACAGCTACCCGGGGCAGGTTCCTGATAGTTTAGTCAATTACGAAATCCTGAGTATGCACTACCCTAGTTGGCGTGGGGAGTTAGATCAATATGGGATAACAACGAAAGGATTTGAATCCGCAGATATGCCAATGCTTTTTGACGAATGGGCGCATGTGGCTTGTTATAATAATTACGAATTGAAAGAAGATCCGAATGTTCGTAATTTCTGGGGACAAAGTCTTGATAGCATGTGGACAAACTTATTCGAAACCCAGGGCGGTCTTGGCGGCGCCATTTGGTGCATGATTGACGAAACATTTATGATGCCTGAAGATTTGGAAGGTTTTAACGAGTGGTGGGGAATCCTTGACAAAAGAATTATTCCCTCTACATATGAAGGCCCAACTGTTGGCTATGGAGAATGGGGAATTATAGACACCTGGCGCCGTAAAAAACCGGAGTTTTGGGGAACAAAAAAAGCCTATTCACCAACAAAAATTTATACCAAACAAATTAATGATTTTAAATCCAATATAGAATTGATCGTTCCGGTACACAACCGCTTCGATCATACCAATTTTCACGAATTGAAAATCACCTGGAAATATGGCGGTCAATCTGGTATATTAAATAATATCAATCTTGAACCTCATGAAAAAGGCGGACTTATTTTTCCGGCAAACAATTGGAATTCAGGCGAAAAATTAAATATTCGGTTTTATCAGAATGATACTTCGTTGGTTGATGAGTACAATATACAGCTGGGGAAAAGAGAGGTTGAACTTCCTATTTGTAATAGCGGAACCTTAAAAATTGAAGAAGCGAATAAGTCAATTGCCATTTCAGGAAAAACTTTTAATTTGCTCGTGAATAAAAAATCCGGGCTGCTTGAAA
The DNA here is from genome assembly GCA_964423255.1 of uncultured Roseivirgaceae bacterium. Taxonomy (GTDB): domain Bacteria; phylum Bacteroidota; class Bacteroidia; order Cytophagales; family Cyclobacteriaceae; genus JAAUQL01. Next base: position 11,835 of record CAYREN010000097.1, read on the forward strand.
ATGTAATGGTTAAAAATGAACTGGTTATTAAATCCGGGCCTTATATCAATTTAAAACTTCCCGGAAAAGCCATTCAGTACTCAACTATTGAAATGGCTGATTACGCCAAAAACTGGAAACTTAAAGATTTTAATTTTGACGTAGTTGACGGAATTGCAACAATAATATCAACCGGGACTTACGACAATATTTCTGCCAGTTTCACTATTCAAATTGATGAAAACGGCGTATTCAATATCGACTATACAATTGATGGAGTACCAGTTGGTAAAAACGTTCAGGAAGTGGGGATAAAATTCCTAACAGGTGATTTTGAAAAACTGGCCTGGGACAGAAATTCTTATTTTTCAGCCTATCCGGCAGATAATTTGGGAAGTCTTACCGGAGAAGTTAACCTAAACGAAAAATCGGCTTTGGTTTACCGTCAGAAACCACAACATAGCTGGGAGCAAGACACAAAAGGTTTCTATTATTTTGGCCTTGAGCCAGAATTGCCTTACACAAATATTGTCCGGGGGATGAAAGAGAATATCTATTCCTATTCATTGAAAACTGCTAATTCAAAAATTGAAGTTGTTTCAGAGGGAACCCAGGCTTGCCGGTTCGATAAAATTGATGGATTAAATACGTTGATTGTAAATGATCTGTGGGATTATAACAGTTTGCTTTGGGGAAATTATATGAAGTTGGTTCCGGCAGTAAAAGATTATCAGGGCCGGATAATCCTGACAGTATCTAATTAATACAATATGCTACCGATAGAATTAAAGGATAAAGTGGCCATTGTTACCGGGGTTTCCAGTGGAATTGGTGCCGGTGTGGCTAAAGTGTTAGCACAGGCCGGTTGCCATGTAGCCGGTTGTGGCCGGACTTCTGAATCAGATACAAGGGCAACTGCTTTTGTCTCATCTGTTGTGAATCAGGGGCGACGGACTTTTTACCAATCGGTTGATGTTACCAAACCTGGTCAGATTAAATCGTTTATTTCTAAAGTCGGGGAATTATTTGGTCGTATTGACCTGGTAGTTTCCAATGCGGGGGCAAACGTTTTTAAGGGAGCGGAACAATGCACCGGCGAAGAGTGGACACAAAATATCGACCTGAACCTGGCGTCGCACTGGCACTTGGCAAAGGCCTGCAAACCCTGGCTTGAAAAATCGGGGAGTGGTGTTTTCGAGGTGATGACCTCCAATCATGCCTATTCCAGTATTCCTGGTTGTTTCCCTTACAATGTTACCAAGACAGCTCTAACCGGTTTGGTTCGGGCTTTGGCCATAGAGTGGGGGCCAGCTATTCGTGTGGTGGGTCTTGCTCCCGGATTTATAGATACTCCGGGAAATGACCAATGGTTCAACTCTTTCACTGATCCAGAAAAAGAGCGCAAACGAACCATAAAACTTCACCCCGTAGGTAAGTTGGGCTCAGTAGATGAAATAGGAGCCTTATGTGCATTTCTGGCAAGCGATTATGCAGGGTTTATTACAGGGGTCACATATCTTGTCGATGGAGGGAGGTCTGCATTGATGCAAGACAAAAATGAATAGGCTGTGGTGATATACCCAGCACCCAGTAACCAGATCTCTTTATTTTCTAATTAAATTATCACAAATGATTGCTGTGGAGATTGCTACATTTAG
>CAYREN010000098.1:0-13266 GCA_964423255.1 uncultured Roseivirgaceae bacterium
AAAGATCCGGATTCTGCAAAAGAAGGTTTGATTACCAAATTTGATCTTAGTGAGATACAGGCCAAGGCAATATTAGAAATGCGCCTTCAAAGACTTACAGGACTTGAAAGAGAAAAAATTGAAAAGGAGTATGAAGAAATTCTCAAATTAATTCAAGGCTTAAAGGAGATTCTTGAGAGTGTAGAAATAAGAATGGATATCATCAAGGAAGAACTCGCTGCTATAAAGGAGAGATATGGTGATGAAAGAAGAACAGAAATAGTTCACAGTGCTGACGATATTAATATTGAAGATATAATTCCCGATGATGAGATGGTAATTACTGTTTCACATCAAGGATACATAAAGCGCACGCCTTTGGTGGATTATAGAACACAAGGCCGAGGTGGTGTAGGTAGTAGAGGAGCAGGATCAAAAGACGATGACTTTACAGAACATTTATTTGTTGCAACGGCACACAATCCATTGTTGATATTTACAGATTCGGGTAAAGTATACTGGAAAAAAGTATATGAAGTGCCAGAGGGTAGTAAAATTGCTAAAGGGCGAGCTTTACAAAATCTAATTAGCATTGAGCCAGGAGACTCTGTTAGAGCTGTAATTAATGTGAAGAGCCTAAAGGATCAGGATTACATCAACAATAATTTTATTGTGATGTGTACAGAAAAAGGAACCATTAAGAAAACCTCACTCGAAGCTTATTCCAGACCAAGACAAAATGGTATCAATGCTATTACTATAAATGAGGGAGACAGGCTGCTTGAAGTTAAATTAACAAATGGCAATAATCATATCATAATTGCAGTTAAATCAGGAAGAGCAATTCATTTCCATGAGACACAAGCTAGAGCTATGGGCAGAACAGCAGCAGGTGTAAGGGGGATTTATCTTGATAAAAGTTCCGATGACAAAGTAATTGGCATGGTGTGTATAGAAAGAGAGGATGCTGATTTGCTGGTTGTGTCCCAAAAAGGCTATGGAAAACGATCAAAGGTTTCTGAATACAGAATTACCAAAAGAGGAGGGAAAGGAGTTAAAACCCTAAATATAACAGACAAGACAGGTCACCTTGTAGCTATAAAAGAAGTTATGGATACAGATGATTTGATGATTATTAATAAATCAGGAATTACGATTAGAATGTCTGTTGAAAACCTAAGAGTAATGGGAAGAGCTACCCAAGGTGTTAAACTTATTAGATTGAATGAAAATGATGAGATATCATCAGTAGAAGCAATTCATAAATTGGATATCGTAAAAAGTGACGAGAATTCTGAAGACGAAATTTCTGATAAAAATGATCCTCAAACGGAGCAAAACGAAGAGTAAAATTTATTATTTTTACGTTTTATTAGTTATAAACAAATTTTGAACTCAATATATTAAAATGAAAAAGTTAATTTTTGCAATTTTATTTATCAGCATTGGAAATTTTTCCTATGGCCAATATGTGCCTAAAGGTAAGACTTCAAAAGCTGAAATGGCCTTAGAGCAAGGAAAAATGGATATAGCAAAAGCTGAAATAGATGAAGCCTTCAAAATTGATAATAAGGGTAAAGTTTCTGCAGCAGCGAAAAGTTGGTTTTTGAAAGGCAAGATTTATAAAGCGTTGTATTTGGATGATAGCACATCATTTAAAGATTTAGTTGGTCCTGAAGGTTTAGATATAGCAATGGAATGTTTTAGTAAGGTAAAGTCCATGGAAAAAGAAAACTCTTCTTACGTTGTATTTGCAGAGCAACAAATAAATTATCTTTATAATTCGATAATTAATAAAGGTGCAAGTGCATATAATGATAATGATTATGAATCTGCCTATAAAGATTTTGAAAATGCGTTAAAGGTAATTCCAGGAGATACTACAGCATTGTTATATGGTGCTGTTTCAGCACAACAAGCAGAGATGTATGACGAATCGTTATATCTCTACCAAAAGATGGCAGACGATGGAACTGCGAAAGTCGATAATTATAAAACAATGGTTTACATTTATAGAACCGAAAAGGAAGATCTTGAGAGTGTTCTAAAAGTAGTAGATCAAGGTATCCAAGCCTTTCCTAATAATAAAGAGTTGATTCAGGAAAAAATTACTACTTTAATTATGCTGGAAAGGGCTGATGATGCAAAAAGTGAACTTGAAGCAGCCATCAATAATGATCCAACAAATTCATTGTATTATTATTTTCTAGGATATTTGTTTGATGTAGAAGAAAATTATGAAGGTGCCATAGAACAATATGAAAAAGCTATTGAGCTCAATCCTGATTATTACGATGCAAATTATAACCTTGGAGTTGTGCACTATAATGCAGGACGTGATATATTAAGTGAATTGAATAATCTTTCCCTAAGTGATTATAGACTTAAAGAAATAGAATATGTGGATAAATCAAATATTCATTTTAATAAGTCTTTGCCATATTTTGAAAAAGCAGTTGAAATAAAACCTGATGATGAAATTCAATTGTTAGAAACTCTTCAAGGTGTATATCTTCGACTTAAAATGACAGAAAAAGCTGAAGCTTTGGAAATGAAAATCAAAGAATTAACAGGAATTTGATGTTATAATAATTTCCTGTGAAAATAAAATATATCGCCACTTTGGTTTTCGGAGTGGCATTTTTTATATCCGTGCTTGAAAATTGTAAAGATCAAAATACCTGCCATGCTTTTCGATAAGAGTTTCATGGCTTCCTCTTTCTACTATCAGGCCATTTTCAATTACCAAAATTTGATTAGCTTTTCTTATCGTGCTTAGCCGGTGAGCAATTACAAAAGTTGTTCGGCCTTGCATCAACCGGGCCAAACTTTCTTGAATGTATGATTCACTTTCTGCATCAAGATTTGATGTAGCCTCGTCTAATATTAGAATTTTTGGATTTGCCAAAATTGCCCTGGCAATGGCTATTCTTTGTCTTTGCCCTCCTGATAATTTTACTCCTCTTTCTCCAATTAACGTATCCAGGCCATTCTCAAATCTATCAACAAATTCAAGTACATGCGCAGACTTTGCAGCATTATTGATCTCTTCATCATTGGCATCAGGTCTGGGGAAAAGAATATTTTCTTTTATACTCCCCTCAAATAAAAAATCATCTTGTAAAACCACACCTAAATGAGAGCGATAACTCTGAAGCGTAGATTTTCCTAAATCTTTACCATCAAGAAATATAGTACCTGAATTTGGATTCAGAAAAGATGCCACTAATCCAGCAATTGTGGTTTTCCCAGACCCCGAGGTTCCTACCAAGGCTGTTACTGATCCTGGTTTTGAACTGAAACTAATATTATGTAAAACTTCATTTCCATTCTCATATGAAAAGCAAACATCATTGAAACTAATTTCTCCATTGATGTTTTCTATTACATCAACACGATTCGGGTCTTCGTCTTCACGTTCCATAACGAGCAATTCCTGCATTCTATCCAAACCAGCAAATGCTTCTGTAATTTGACTGCCAATATTGCTCATCTGAACTATTGGGGCAATCAAGAATCCAAGAAAAAAGATAAACTGTACAAAATCTCCAACTGAGATTTCACTCTTTATAATAAGATTTCCTCCCACACCCATAATCAATACTGTAGCCAAACCCAATAGCAAAGTGGCAGCACTGGTAATCAAGCTGGTTGATGTCAGCGATTTTTTTACGTTATTAAATAGCCTTTCAACTCCATGTTCAAAAGTTTTCACTTCCTGAGCCTCTGCATTAAACCCTTTTATTACCCTTACCCCATTAAGTGACTCTGTCAGTCTACCAGTAACTTCTGCATTGATCTCTCCCCGTTTTCTAAATATAGGACGGATATAGGCAAATGCTTTTAAAGAGACTATTCCAAATATCAACAAAGGTCCAAGAATGTAAAATGTCATAGTAGGGCTAATATTGATAAGTAAAATAAGTGCAATTATGGATGTGAGTGCTCCACCAAATAACTGTACTAATCCTGTGCCAACAAGATTTCTGACTCCTTCAACGTCGGTCATAATTCGTGAAACCAAGGCACCAGACTTATTATTGTCAAAAAAGCTAATTGGTAGTTTTATTATTTGTTTCTGAACTTTCGATCTTAATATCGAGATTAGGCGTTGCGCTTCAACACTCAATAATTTTGTAAGAAAAAAAGAAGAAATTGATTGTAAAACAACGGAAGCTGCAACCGCAATTAGTAAATATTTGAATAAATCATAATTGGAATTTCCAATTACTTCATCAATCAAATATTTACTTGATCCTGGTAGCACCAGCCCTGATAATCTATTTATTACGATAAGAATCAAACCCAAAAGCAACAACCATTTCCTGGGTAGTAAAATTTCCCTTATCACATATTTAAGATGGTTTTTGGATTTCTTTTTTTTTGCATTCATGGTTTCGGCTTTAATCTTAATAGATTAGACAATGATATTCATTACGAAACGCATTGATAATTGTTTTGAGTTTATTTGAACGGAAATTTCAGATCTATTACCAAGTCTCGTGAGAAGTAAAATGCCAAATGAGAAACATATTTGATTTCATCATTAATTTCTTTTTGGATAATAGCTACGACGACGCTTCTTGAAATTTCTTCTGTTATCATTATTTTGATTCTGTTGACTTGAATGTGATTTTGTATTAGAATCAATTTTTGATGTATTATCGTCTTCTATTTTTAGAAATGGATGATCAGAAACCACTGGAATTTTTTGATCTATCAACTTTTGGATATCTCTGAGGTACTCCCGCTCTTCCGCATCACAAAAGGATATGGATTTTCCACTGGCACTTGCTCTTCCTGTTCTGCCAATTCGATGAACGTAAGTCTCAGGAATATTTGGTAAATCATAATTGACAACATATGCCAATTCTTCAATATCAATTCCCCTGGCGGCAATGTCTGTGGCAACCAGCACCTTGGTTAATCCGCTTTTGAAATTGCTTAGTGCTTGCTGCCTAGCATTTTGAGATTTATTTCCATGAATAGCCTCAGACTGAATGCCCGACTTACCCAATAATTTTACAACCTTGTTCGCACCATGTTTTGTCCTTGTAAAAACTAATGTTGATCCATCAGGATTTGATTGTAGAAGGTGTATTAATAATTTTACCTTAGATTTTTTATTCACAAAATATACAGCCTGTTCTACTTTTTCAGCAGTTGTTTGCTCGGGTTTTATGATCACCTTTTCCGGGTTGCCAAGAATCTTGTGAGATAGGGTTACAATCTCCGGAGCCATAGTAGCAGAAAAAAACAATGATTGTCTTTTAGTTGGTAATTTTGCAATAATCTTTCGGATATCATGAATAAAACCCATATCAAGCATTCTGTCTGCTTCGTCCAAAACAAAATACTGAATGTCTTTTAATGACACAAAACCCTGTTGCATTAAGTCAAGTAATCGTCCGGGAGTTGCGATAAGTGCATCAATTCCATAGCGAAGTTTTTGAGTTTGAGCCCCTTGCTTTACACCTCCAAAAATGACAGTATTTTTAATACCTGTATTTTTTCCATAAACAGTGAAACTTTCTGCAATTTGTATTGCTAATTCTCTGGTAGGTGTAACAACGAGTGCCCTTATCCGACGAGGCCCATTATTTCTTTGCCTTTCAAAAATGAGGTGTTGAAGAATTGGAATGGCAAATGCTGCCGTTTTACCAGTTCCTGTTTGAGCACAACCAAGCAAATCTTTATTGCGCAGTAATATCGGTATTGATTGTTCCTGAATAGGAGTGGGATGTGAATAACCCTCTTCCTCCAATGTTTTAAGGATGGGCTCAATAATACCTAATTCTTTGAAAGTCATATATAATTATTAAAGCCGGCAAAGGTATGCCAATTGTTTGGATAATTGTTGATCCCCAAGATTTATTGATATAGAAAAAGTGAAATTGAAATAAACTTATGTTGGTTAAGAAAACAACAGGCCCGTTACTTTATATAACAGACCTTATTAATTTATTTATCAAATATTATGTAATCGAATCAAGGCACCCTTTTACATATCCAATAGATTCGGAAAGGCCAGGCAATGGATCTTTTGCATTTAATTCATATTCAAAACCGACCACTCCCTTGTATCCTTTTCTTACCAGCATATTAAGAAACTTGGGAATATTGATCATGCCTCTTCCAATTTCTACTGCTTTGCCATCTGAGGTGGGTTTATCGACATCTTTCATATGTATATCAAAAAGTCTTGAAAAATACTTTTCACCAGCCTCAGCAGGATCTACTCCTACACGTTGCGTATGACCTATATCCATGCACAAACCAAATCTTGGATCAAGACCCTTAATTTTATTGTAAATGCTTTCAGGGCTGGGGTACTTATCATCTCCAGGTCCATGATTATGAATAGCTAATTTAATGTCATATTGTTTAATTTTTTCATTGGTATATTCCAATAAATCATGATTGGGAACACCAACGATTACAGACATGCCGGCATTTTTTGCATACTCAAAAGCCTGGTCCACTTCCTTTTTATTTTTCATATATATTACCCCACCACCATAAAGATTAATACCTGCATCTTTTGCACTTTTCGCAGCATCTTTTTGTTGTTGTACAGTGGAATCCATTGCCAAATGCATGCTTTTAAAACACACAAAATCCAATCCAACTCTTTTGGTCATGGCGATGACTTGTTCTTGACTAAACTCCCTTAATGAATAAGAAGCAAGTCCCAATTTCAGACTTCCTTTTTTATTTGATGTTGATGCAATTGACATACCAGAAGCCAAAATTGAAGTCGCGGCGGTGAGGCTTGAAATCTTTAAAAAGCCTCTTCTTGTTTTTATATTTTTTCGCATAATATTTAGAAGTTTAAATTGGACATGAAAATACGAACTATTTTTTCAAAGCTTTATTCAATTATATAATGATTTGAAAATAGAGTTATAAAAAATGGTTTGTCTGCCGTGCATATTTCAGTAAATTGCACCATCCCAATCACTAAGGAATTATATGAAGCCAAGTCGATTTTTTTATAAAGATAAATCATTCTTTTATTTTTTAATTTTGGCCATTTCTATTTTTAGCTTAGCAACAATATATAGTTGTTCAGAACAGTCAAAAGATAAGGTCAAAGAAATACTGCCAATTTCTCAGCAAGAAAGTGATTTACTGACCAATGCCGATTATGTTGGTAGTGAATCCTGTAAATCATGTCATGAAATCCAGTATGATGACTGGAAGGGCTCTGACCATGAAAAAGCCATGATGGTGGCAGATCAAAATTCTGTTTTGGCAGATTTCAATACCACTTTTACCAGTCAGGATGTCACCTCAAAGTTTTTCAAAAAAGGAGATAAATTTTATGTAAATACAGAAGGTACAGATGGGAAATACAATGATTATGAGATTATATATACATTTGGGATAAGGCCTCTTCAGCAATATATTATTGAATTTCCAAGAGGGAAATTTCAATGTCTTCGAACCGCATGGGATACCGAAAAGAAAGTATGGTTTGATCTTTATCCAGATATGAAGGTGGTTCATGATGAATGGATACATTGGACAAAAGGGGGGTTGAGCTGGAATACCATGTGCGCAGATTGTCATTCCACATTAGTGAAAAAAAATTATAACCCTGTAAAAGATTCTTACAACACGACTTATGCCAATATCAATACCAGTTGTGAAGCTTGTCATGGACCTGGAAAGGAACATGTGGTGATTGCTAATTCCGATGAGTTCAAAAACAACCCGGACACCACAAAGAATATTGGCAAACTATATATGAAAAAGCATGATTTGCCTAAGAATATGGTAGATGATTGTGCGAGATGCCATTCATTACGAACGCAATACACAGCATATTACGACCACCAAGGTTCCTATATGGACCATTATGCACCTGATCTATTACGAGATGGTGTTTATTTTCCTGATGGGCAGATTCTTGGAGAGGTTTATGTGTATGGTTCTTTTTTGCAAAGTAAAATGTATGCCCAAAATATTAAATGCAACGACTGCCATAATGTTCACTCTCTGGAATTAAAATTTAAAGGAAATGAATTGTGCCTTCAATGTCATGAACCAAAAAAATATGATGTTGCATCTCATCATTTTCATGAAAAAAATACTCCCGGATCAGATTGTATCAATTGCCACATGCCTGGCAGAACATATATGGGAAATGATTTCAGAAGAGATCATAGCTTTAGAGTTCCCAGACCTGATCTCAGCGCACGGTATGGCGTGCCAAATACTTGCAATGAATGTCATGAGGATAAATCTCCAGATTGGGCTGCGAAGAGCGTAAAAAATTGGTATGGCCCTGAAAGGGTTAAACACTTTTCTGACGCCCTGACTTTTGGAAATACAAGAGCTCCGGAATCAATCCCTGGTTTAATGGAACTTGCAGGTGATAAAATGCAACCTGCAATAGCCAGGTCAACAGCAATTTTATATCTTGGTGAAACTGCTGATCAGTTGGCTTTTCAGACCATAGCCTCTCTTTTGGATGATAAAGAACCTTTGATTAGATATACAGCAGCCAGAATGCTTGATGTGTTGCCTCCTCAAAATAAAGCACAATTATTGACTCCATTACTGGTTGATGACATCCGTACTGTTCGTATAGCAGCACTTGGATCCTTAGTGGGAGTACCGAAAAATCTATTGAGTAATCTTGCTCAGGCAAATTACGATAATGTTTTTGATGAGTATTGGACTGGTGTTCAATTGAGGTCAGATTTTCCTGGAGGTCAAATGGAGATTGCTCAGTATTATGAAAAAACCGGAAATCCATCGCTTGCCGAGCAGGCTTATGCCAGAGCAATAGAAATTGATAGTTATTATAATCCTGCCAGAATAAATCTTGCAAGCCTTTATTATGGTCAGAAAAGATTTAGCGAGGCCGAAAAGCTATTTCTAAAAGTTATCGAGCTTGAGCCGTCATTTGGGCAAGCATATTATTCCTTGGGGCTTTTGTATGCTGAGCAAAACAAAATGTTGGAAGCTGTGGGATATTTAGAACAGGCCACCGAAAAGATAGACTATAATGATCGTGTGGCATATAATTATGGACTTATTTTACAGCGATTGGGTAAAAGAGCAAAGGCTGAGTCTGCCTTTGAAAAGGGGTTAAGAATAAACCCCAATTCCATATCCAATTTATATGCGCTGGGTTATTTATATGTTGAGCAAAATAGATTTGGTGATGCGGCACCTGTTCTTGAGAAGTTAATATTTTTGGATCCTGAAAATCAACAATATCAGCAACTCAACAATGCTGTAAAGCAAGGTTTGCAAAAGTCTGGGAAATAATATTAATTCTTGAAACATTTTATTATAAAATGGATTTTTAATATAATGATCGTAGAAAGAAAAATATAGATTGTTTGATTGAATATCGATTATTCAACAGAAATTTGCAAAATAAGAGGCAATTTTGCCTTGCTGTCACGCAAGTATTTTGAATAATTATATCTCAATTTATTTATGTCTAATTAAAAATGGTTATAGTTATAATTTGCTAAATGTCCTTAATTACCAAGAAAAATATTAGCAATGGCGTCACCTGGGTAGCGATAAAGGAGGCAAATTTGTATCTCTGTTGTGGATGCCCCGCCGATACTGTAAAACATCTCAGAAAGTCGGGATGCATCAATAATGTTGAGGTTGAAGGAATAATGAGCCAAGATGGGCCAAACGCCATTTTGTTGTCTGATACACTTATTCAGAATGGCCAAATTGCCAACCTTGCCGAATTTCCAATATTACAAATGCTTTACATGCAAGGAATGAATTTGGTAGATCATCCTAATTATAAAAAAAGCAAACCCATATTAATTGGTTATGAAGATCAGATAAAATCTCAGCTCGATTATGCTTCTGTCGGAAACCATGGACTTACCAGTATTGATGAAATCATGGAAGCAGGTATTTCTCTTGAAGGCGCCAATAAGATTATTTCCATGAAGCTTCATTTTTCAGGTGGAGAAATGAAGCATTTACACGATTTGATTGCAACATGTACAATTGGTGATTCGAAAGTGGAGATGGAAAATGGAGTATATATTCATAGGACAGGAATCAATATTTTCAAAATATCTTACAAAGATGAATCTGTTATTGTTGATCTCAATCTCAAGCAGGATGAACACTTTATAGCACCATATGAATTGCCATTCAAGAAAATTGTCCGCGATGTATTTTCCATTACCCATACAGGTGAGGGAAATGGATGGGATGAAAAGAGGCCATGTATGGCGAGTGTTATTCATTTTAGAGAAAAAATATACCTGGTAGATGCAGGGCCCAATATTTTAAATAATTTATCATATTTGGGAATTGGCCTTTCAGAAATTGATGGTATTTTTCTTAGCCATATCCATGATGATCATTTTGCTGGAATAACTGAGCTAATCAATGTAGAGAGAAAGCTTAATCTTTATACAACAAAGCTCGTAAGACGAACCGCAGAAAAGAAATTGAAGGCATTAATGAATTCCAAAATTGATTTGATTGATGTGGCATTTAATTGCATTGATTTAGAATTTGACTTTTGGAACGATGTGGATGGAATGGAAGTAAAACCCATTTTTTCTCCACATACTGTCGAAACAAATATTTTTAATTTTAGAATATTTGATGGCGAGGATTTTAAAACCTATACGCATTTGGCCGATTCTATAAATTTTGATGAGTACAAGGCGATTGTTGGTAATTCCCCAAAACTGTTTTCTACCAAAGACATATCAAGGTTAGAGGAAATCTATTTGTCAAAAGTCAATTTAAAAAAAATTGATGTAGGAGGGGGGATTGTTCATGGGCATTTAACTGATTATGACAGCGATAGTTCTGATGTTCTTGTAGTAGCTCACACAACGGCACCTGTAGAAACCAATAAAGAAAACTTAATCAATGTAGAGTTTGGAGATGCTCATACCCTTATTCGAAATGACGAGTTTGATTTTTTAAAAGCAAAATCAACAAGTTTTATCAGGCAATATTTTGATACGATTGGTGAAAATGAATTATCATTACTTGTTCAACAAAAAATTAATAGTTATACCCCGAACCAGCAAATTATTGCTGAGGATGACAATCAAAATAAATTGATGCTCATTTTAACTGGGCTCGTATTTTTTGAAGATGATGTAGGAAATAGGCAAACTATGGATTCTGGAAATGTTATTGGTTATTCCAAAAGATATTTTAGGCGCGAATTGCCAAAATCGTACCAGGCATTTAGCCATGTCAACTGTCTGGAGTTCGATGAAGAATTTATAAATACATTTATTAAAACAAATAGCTTAGTTGAAATATTCAATGAAAGAATAAGTACTAACACAATTTTACGAAGAACAAGACTATTAGGAGGCATTTTATCAAATACAGTTTACAACCGTATATCAATAAACTCAGAAATTTTAATAGTTGATGAAGAAGGACTTTTAGATAAAAATTTACAATCTAACATTTTTATTATAGTTAAAGGAAAGGTAAAAATACGATATAGCAAAGGATTTAATTTAAGTGTTAATGAAGGAGAGCATTTCGGAGGTTCAAATTTATTAAATGCTTATCGAAGGAAACAGAATTTTATTTTTTCCAGTAAATTAAAGGTTTTATCCATACCGATAGAACAGATAGAAAAAGTACCCCAAATACTTTGGAGGTTACTGGAATTGGAGCAAATGCGATATCAGTTAAGTATTTTTAAGAGCAAATAATTTTTTATGGCAGATAAAATAGATGAGAGTAAAATATTAAGGGGGTTAAATCAGACTGATATTTTTAAGCATATCCATGATGATGTGCTGGTTAGTTTATCAAAAAAAGCAGTACTTCAAGCCTACCATCCCGAAGAAGTGATAGTTTGGGAAGGAGAGCCTAGTGATCGTCTTTTTATCTTAATTAATGGTATAGTTACTGTAAAAAAAATAGTTCCAAATAAGCGTGATAAGATTTTTGCTTATTTACTACCAGGGAGTACATTTGGCGAAGTTGGAATTTTAGAAAATCAACCAAGGTCTGCAACCGTGGTGGCCTTAACAGACGTAGAGGTATTGATTTTTGACAGAGAATATTTCTTGAAAATTTTACATGATTATCCAACAGTAACTATTGAGCTTGCCAAGTTGATAGGACATTATTTGACAGAGTCAAATAAAAGATTGACTCGAGGTGACAAAGAGAAAAAGGTTGTTTTGGTATTCGATCTATTCAATACTCATGGTGCAACAGAGCTTGGCAAACGGTTAGCTATTAGATTAAAAAAAGGTACCGACAAAGCAACAATATATGCAGAATATCCATTTAAAGGAACGCTATCAGCAGAATTGGATTTGTCGAGTTTAAAATCAGATACCTTTCACCATGAAAGCGGACTTGACATTCTTTTGGAGAAAAATGAATCAGGAGCAACAAAAAATTCTAAAATGGCCTTGATGGTTGATGATTTGCTCAATAAATATGAAAACCTGGTTATTTACCTGAACAAAAGTTTTAATGAGAACCTTTCTAATATTTTTGAAAGTGTCAACCAGGTAATCGTTGTTGGCTCCAGCGAGAAAAATCACTGGAAATCTATATCAAATTTGCATAAAAAAATTAAGACGCACACAAAAGACAACAGTACGAAAATATTTACCATACTGATTAATAATGATAAGTCTGATAATTTCAATATAAATCCTCCGCCAGATTTTAATGTTGTGTTTTCTGATGAGACCACAAATTACCAACTTTGGTCAGAGGAAAATTCAAAACTGGCCTCGGCATCGTTTGATACTGCGGTTGAAACTTTTGTTGACAGACTGCAGCGCAACAACCACATTGGAATTTTTATCCCTACCACTATTGATGTGAATGTGTATGTCGATACCACAGCATATATTGACAAAACCTTGGCTTTTTTGGGGAAACGCTTTGGTGGAGCGACCAGCGAGGAAGCAAAAGGTATTTGGAATAGTGAAGACATCGGCTTGGTAGGAGAGAAGCTTTTCAAAGTGCATACCTATGCAACATCCAAGGACCTGAAGAAATTTTTGGATGAAGTCGTTGAATTTGTTAAGGGCATAAAAGAAGAGCTCAATCAAGAGGCCATGGCAATTGAGATTAATCAAAAGCTGACTTTGATTTGAAACAAAAAAATATGGGAGTAGTCCAACTTTTTGATACTTGAAGAAATTTTATGCGAATAATAGAGCTATTTTTTGCTTTTAAAATTCACGCAATTATCTTTATAAAGGTCTAATTTGATAATATTCAAAACAGCCTGGTGTTCATCGATGGCAGTGCCAATCACTGATTCTATATTGTTGC
>CAYREN010000099.1:0-10457 GCA_964423255.1 uncultured Roseivirgaceae bacterium
GGAAAGTGCTTGGTGTATCGACAGAAGATTATCGACAAAATGGTGCTTTTGCAGAATATGTTGTGGTTCCTGAGCATATATTATACCTGCTCCCTGAAAAGGTGAGTTTTGAAGAAGCCGCCATGGTAGAACCTGTCGCAGTTGCATGCCATGCATTAGGTCTTGGCGATATCTCCTATGGAGATACTGTAGTCGTAGTTGGAGCCGGCATGATAGGATTGTTTATTATTCAATTGCTTAAAAATTCCAATGCGAAGAAAATTATTGCTATAGATTTAGACAATGATAAGCTAGAGCTTGCCAAAAATTTTGGAGCGGATATTACCTTGAACCCCAAGGATTGCAATATAAATGAGCACATTAAAAACGAGACAAATGAACGTGGTGCAGATGTAGTTTTTGAGGCAGTGGGAATTGAAAAAACTGTCAACACTTCTATAGAAAATGTGCGCAATGGTGGCAATGTCGTTCTGGTTGGTAATTTATCAGGACAAATAAATTTTCCACTTCAATCAGTTGTCACAAGACAGCTGCGCATCCAGGGAAGTTGTGCTATTAAAGGTGAATATCCTATCGCTTTAGAGCTTATTGAAAAAGGCATTGTAAATGTAAAACCATTGTTAAGTGCAAGTGCACCACTATCAGAAGGTGCTAGCTGGTTTTCTGCTCTTTATAATAAAACCCAGGGACTCAACAAGGTAATTTTAAAACCATAAAGCTTACAGATGATGACCGTCTTACCCGGGTCAAATTTAATTTTCTATGGGTATAATTAATGTTTTGATGAATATTAGTTTTAAAAAATAAACACATGAGAATAGGAATTATAGGTTGTGGAAAAGTTGCTCATCTTCATGCCAAGGCATTAATGAACCTTAGCCTTACTGACCTTGTAGCGGTCTGGAGCAGATCAAAATCAAGTGCTGATACTTTTGCCGAAAAATATAATGTACACTCCAATGAGGATATCACAGAGATGATTCAAACCCATCGCCTTGAGATGGTAATTATTTGTACTCCTCACCCCTACCATCTTCAACCTGCAGTTTCGGCATTGAAAGCCGGTGCTCATGTACTTATTGAAAAACCCATGGCCTCCTCATTGGAAGATTGTGATATAATGTTGAAAACTGCAAAAGAAACCAATAAAAAAATTGGAGTTATCAGTCAGCGCAGATGGTATCTACCCGTTCAAAGAATTAAAAAAACTATTGATGCTAATAAAATAGGTAAACCCGTACTGGGAATTATAAATATGTTTGGATGGAGAGACAGGGCATACTATGAATCTGATGACTGGCGAGGGACATGGCAACACGAAGGTGGTGGGGTTTTGATCAATCAAGCCCCTCACTTGCTGGATATTTTGCTTTGGTTCATGGGTGAGATTAGTGAAGTTGTTGCTTTCTGGGATAATCTCAATCATCCATATATTGAAGTTGATGATACAGCTTTGGCGATTATAAAATTCAAAAATGGCGCCCTGGGAAATATTGTGGTAAGCAATTCTCAAAAACCCGGTTTGTATGGAAAAGTTCATGTGCACGGAGAAAATGGATCCACGGTTGGCGTACAAACCGATGGAGGAGCCATGTTTGTGGCCGGCATGACAGAAATTGTTGATGCTCCATATAATGATCTATGGACAATTCCAGAAGATTCACATAAAATTGATGGCTGGGTAGCAGAAGACAAATCATTTTTTAACAGCATCAACCCAACGGTTTATTATATGGAAAAGCAAATCGAAGATTTTGTATTGTCAATAAAAAATAATCTTGAACCACTGGTCAATGGCCATGATGGCAGAAGAACGGTAGAATTGATTACTGCTATCTATCGATCACAGCGCGACAAAAAAATTGTAAAATTTCCACTTGAACCGGAAATCAATTCTACAAATTTTGATGGACGGATAATGTAGTTTGACGAAATTTATTCTGATTCATTAATCCAAATATCAAGCCTTGGGGTTTTCCATGAATATGGTTTGCTGAGAATATCATAATCTCCATCGCCGTCAAGATCCGCAATTTGGCCTTCATGCATACCAAACCCCAGTGCCACATAATAATTTGTAAATTTCCCATTACCATCTCCAAGCATTATCCTGATCTTAGATTTAGGATTCCCTTCTCCAAACCTCATTTCACCAGTAAAAATATCCAGATGGCCATCTCCATTAAAATCCAATACCCTTAGTGTATGTCCATTGCTCATGACTTCTGATATTTCCGTAGGCACCCAGGTTCCCTTTCCTTGATACTCATACAATACTAATTTCGCTATGCCATCACCAACTACCATGGCAATTTCAGGCCTGCCGCCTTCAATAAAATCTCCTGCTATCGACCTTGTAAAAACATAACTTGCATCTACAATATTGGCAATAAAAGAATTACTGGATTTATTGTATTTAAACCAGCGACCACCACCCACGATGTCATTAAGACCGTCGCCATCAATATCAATACTGTATAATCCTTCATGATCATGATTTCTATGAAAATCGGGATACCCTTCATGACCTCGCTGTAACATTTGACTATCTCTGGAGTAAGAATATACTTTTCTTCTTTTCCACTCTTCATTGGTCTGAGCAGGGTTCGCTGGAATCTCTGCCATGTACAGGCATGTTTCTACTTGATTCCAAAAAACCAGTTCTACTTTTCCGTCACCGTCAAAGTCACCAAACATCTGGTCATGATGCTGATTTCGTCCTGTATTTTTAATATCATGTCTTTTCCATGGCTTGTCGAAATTAGGGAAGGGATTTTCCCACCACCATACATGGTTGTCCTGGCTATCACCGGCAAATACAATATCGACATCACCATCGGCATCAATGTCGTAGTGCGCAGAGCCAGCTTCAATGTGCAAAGCGTCCTCTTCAATAATAAATCTATCCCAACCGGCAAGTGATTTTTTGTACCAAACAACCGAGTTGGCATTGGTCCTTTCGGTGATGATAAAATCATTTACGCCATCGTTGTCCAAATCTGTAACAAGTGTTGCGGTTTGTTCCTTTCCACCATTTGGTACTGGGAAATCTCCATTTATAGTAGAATAATGCTTCCATGCGATGTCGGTAATATTAATCGCATCATTCCTCCACAGATGTAAAAGTTTATAATTATCCCAGGCTATGCTCACATTGTCGAGATCACCATCGCCATCCATGTCATACAATTGAGTGCCAAGATGTGATTCTTTCCCTTTATCGATGAGGATCATATTAAATTCTCCTCTTCCATTGTTTTCCCATATTTGAGTTTGCGAATTGGGGCCTTTATGCTCGTTGGTCACAAGGTCTATATCGCCATCGCCATCAATATCTGCGATATCAAGACTGTTCATGGAATACTGTGTGGTTATTCTATGTCTTTGCCAATTGCCAGTTGGATTGTTGGCTGGTTGTTGATACCAAAAAAGGTTTGCGTCTGGCTCGAGTCCGGGATATCTTTCTTCGGATATGGCAATGTCTAATTTTTTGTCGCCGTTCAAATCTCCTACTTCTATTCTATCTATATCATGATTACTAATTCCAATTTCGTGATCCTCCCAATTTGATGACCCGTCTCCAGGATTTTCAAACCATACCAAAATATTTATCTCGCCATTAATTTCTCTACTCCTTCCACTTACAATATCCAGATCACCATCATCATCAAGATCACCATATCCAAGTCCTTCCGCAGAATTGGTCACTCCAATTTTAGTGACTGTCCAATTTCCCTTCTCAGGATTATTGGATATTTCAAAAAGATAAACCGCATCTCCTCCAGACAATATAAACTCATTCTTTCCGCCAGCAATAAAATCACCCTTTTCAAACCCTTGGGAATTAACATGTTCTGTCGCTACAATCTCAGCAATTTTCACAGCTTTCCATTTTGTTCCACTCTTGTTGACAGCCTCAAACCAATAAACATCAGGCAATGCCTGGGCAATTATATCTCCATATTGATCACCATCAACATCCAAAAACAAAATTCCATCAGCATTTATAGGGAGCATACTTTTTTCCCACTTCCCTGTCATATTGCCTCCCGGATTTATATAAATTTCTTTGCCTGCCAATATCTCTGCATATCCATCTCCATTGATGTCATGCATATCAAGACCAAAATACCTCAACCAGTCTGGTTCTGCATAGTCCCCCCATTTTGCTCGTTCATTATCAATTTCGATATAAAACCAATTGTCAGCAGGAATAGGTTGACTAGTAGATGTAGTGCATCTTGCAAGAAAAAATATAACAATCGGTATTAAAATAAATTCATTCTTTTTCATTGCAATGATTTCTTGTCAGAATTAATAATTAGGTGAATTATAAACTAAAAATAATCATTTAATCAATGATATTTCTAAAACTTTATTCAGGATAAAGTTTTAGATCTTAGCAAATATTGTTGGTAAAAAGGAGGTATCCACTTTTTCAAACTTAATTTAAACTGTTAAGTTAAAAACTCACCCTAAAAATAAAATTTGGTGTAAAACCCAGTGCGAATTGCTGGATGGTTTCGAGGTTGCCATTATCATCTTCATTATAATAAATGTTCACAATATTTTGATTGTCAGAAATATTCCACAGCGAGATGCCGAATTCACCTCGCACCTTATTAGAAATTTGAAACCAATATTTTGCCGAAAGATCGATGCGTAGATAATCATCCAGTCTTGAGCTGTTTGGACTTTCATAAATAATATCTCCATCTACAATATCTGTTCCGACGGTAAACGGTTTACCTGTGCGCCAGTTCAGGCCTGCAGATAGTTGAAATTTATCAGTCTGAAAACTGGTTCCAAAAGTAGTTGTATGCCTGATGTCAAGATTATTTGGAAAGACAGAAGGATCAAATTCAGGGAAATCATATTTGTTTTCAGCGAAGGAATAACTTAGCCAGGTGGTGAATTTTCCAATTCGTTGGTTAATCAGGAAATCAAGTCCATTAACTGTATAAGATCCACTAGACCTAAGGTATTGAAACTGGTTTTGAAAACCCTGGCTAGATGAGGTAATTCCATTAACCTCCTTGATGTAGCCTTCTAAGCTTGCCAAAAAATCACCTTGCTGATATCGCAATCCTGCGGAGATTTGTTTGCTTTCGACGATAGGAATATCATCTTCATTGGCCAATACCCAACGTCTTTTTTCTACCCCAAGAAAATCATTTTGCAAATCGATGACTTGGGTAGTTGTCTGACTTTTCATTTCTCCCAGTAATTCAAATGAAAAGTGGCTCAGAAATTTTTGGTTAAAAGCTAGTCGGGGTTCCAATATAAATCGATTAAATTTTTCATAATAATTGGTTCGCAATCCAAGGCGTAAATTTGTATTGCCCGAAATAGAACTAAAATTTCCTTCCGCAAAAACAGCATGGGTCCGAAGTACTTTTTTTATCAATCTCCGAAAGATAGGATTGTTGATATCCACAAGATTTGTAATGCCAACCTCCGATAATTGATAACCTGTAAAAAGATCAAGTGTATTGTTCAGGGCAATGCGAGCTTCAAGCTTCAAGCCTGTATCCAATATTTTATTTTCCTGGATCAGTCGTTGATCATTTAAAACATCAAAATTGATGGCGCCAAGTTGGTAGTCAGAAAAATATAATTGAGCAGATGTCACAAATTTATCACTCCAAATACGGTTGTAAAATATACTCGAAGCGGTAGTTTGCTGTTCCAATCCGCTAGTCTTGGATTCCAGCACATTATTAATTATTGCACTCTCCTCGTAATTAATCGTATTAAAAACTCTTAAAAAGCTGATCCTTAATTTATCCTTATTTGAAATATCGTAAAGTAATTTTGTAGTGATATCATAAAAGTTAAACTTCTCATTTGACTCTACGAGAGTATCTGCAACTGGATTTGAAAAACTCGTTACATCCGTATTTCTAAAGATACGCTTAAAATACTGGTCATATGTTGGGGTTTGAAACAAGTCGGAAATAGAACGTCGACTTGAAAATTGCAAAGACATCTTTTTAGTCAGAGGAATATTAAAAAACATATCTGCATTGATCATATTTATGCCTGCACCACCGGAAAAACCCTGGCTCACTTTATCGTCTGTGCGAATATCAATTGTACTGGAAACTCCATCACTCAAGGCAGTTGTCGTTCCATTCTTTATAAGCACAACCTCTTTGGTGATGTAGGGATTGAAGGCGGAGATCAAACCGAAAAAATGCCCGGTCTGATACATTTTAATTCCATCCCAAAATACCAGATTCTGGTCATTGGTTCCGCCTCTCACATTGATGTGTGAAACAGTTTCATTGATGCTTTGAATTCCCGGTAGAGCCTGGATGGTCTGTAGTACGTCCGGATCAGTAAGACCTGGCAATATTCCCAATGTTTCCGCATTTATTTTGATGGAGCCATCTGAATTGACATCAATTCCTTTTGTGATAAAATTAGAAACAATAACCTCTTGAAGCTTTGTTACTTTATGTTTGAGATTAATTTGCGTTGAAGAATTCCCTGCTAAATCATGAACCAATATTTTTGTAGAGGCATAACCGAGAAAACGAATCAGAAGTGTATCATTTTCTATCTGGTTTTTTAATTCAAAAAAACCACTTTCATCACTAATAACGGATCGATATTTAGATTGTATGGTAGCGCCGGCAATGATTTCTCCCGTTTCAAAATCAGCAACAAAACCATTGATATCTATTCGATTTATTTCCTGCTTACTTATAGTAATAAATCGTTCATTCAATTTTAAAAAATTGAGTCCGGTATGCAATTTTAGGTATTCAATTACTTCAGGTAAGGTGAAATTTTCAGAGGGAGGGATAATTAATATGTCATCAACATTTTCATCCGCATAAGAAAAAGTAATATCGTATCTCTCTTCTACGTCCAATAAAATAACCCGAAGAGACGACTTTGCATTTGGATGCTGGGCAAAAATGAAGGTGCCAGAAAATGATAGAATTATAATCAGTATGAGCCTATTAATCACCTTTTCCTGAAAGAATTATTCGATTATCTTTTTCTGTTTCAAATTTCAGGTTTAATGGTAATGATATTGCCTGAAGTGCCAGTGTCTGATTATTATGAATAAATTTTCCGGTAAATAATTGCTCCAAATCCACACCCCTGGTAATAATGCTAACATCATATTGCCTTTCAAATTCCATGATTACCTGGGCGAAAGGGATACTCAGGAATGAACTCTCATTATTAATCCATGCTGGAGAATCATTTGATGAATTGTCCCTTTTTTCAATTTTACCATTTGTAATTCTAAAGGAATGGCCTGGAGGCAATTTGGTTGTTTGGTTGCTGGCTTGCACCTCCACCAATCCTTCATAACAAACTACTTCAAAGTAATCGTCTCTGTTTTTAACATTGAATTGAGTCCCAAGCACACTGACAGTTCCAGAAGTGGTAACTACGTCAAATTTTGATCCTTTGGCAACTTTAAAAAATGCTTCCCCATTTAATTTCACTTGACGATCAAAGTCCCAGTATCGTTTTTTATACGAGATATTTGTAGTCGCATTTAATATAATTTGTGATGAATCCGGCAGGTACACATTTGCCCTTTCAGCAATGGAGGTTTGTATTGAGGTACTCACATTCAGATAAAAATAAAAAGAGACGCCGATGAGCACAATAAATACTGCGGCTACCTTAAGCATTGGCTTTAACCACAACATCCTGACTACTTTTCCCTCTCCGGCTTTCTTATCATTCACCAGCTCAAGCTCCTTTTCTACATTATAATCAGGAGCTTTGAATGCTTGTATGGATTTATTGAATTTTTTCAACGATTTGAACTCCGCAGAAGCCTCAAATACCCTTCGCTCATCTTCACTCAAAGTACCCTCAAGCCATTTCTTTATGTAATTTTCGTTTTCCATTTACGCTTAGTTCAATACTATAACAGATAAAGTTTACTTTTTCCTACCACCACTATAAAATTTTTCTGAAATCCTTTTAACATTTATAAAAATTAATAATTGATCATTTCACATTTCGATGCTCAACTAAATTGCAATTCAATATTCATCATTCAAATATTTAATATTCATTTTGGATGAGATCAAATATCTCCCACTTGCTCTCTCAACTTTTTCAAAGCAGTATAAATTCTTTTCTCAACTGCTTTTCGCGAAATTCCAAGCATCTCAGCGATTTCCTTATGTTTTTTGCCTTCTATACGATTAAGCAAAAAGGTAACCCGTTGCTCTTCGGTTAAATTTTCTAAGGCTGACTGAAGTTTATCCATATATTCATTTTCCTCCATTAAATACTCAGGAGATTCGATGGTATGCTGTTTTGGTTTTTGTTGTGCATAGTTCAAAACTGTTTTTTTCTTGGATAGTTCATTAAGCATTTGATTGTTTGCAATTGTAAATAAAAAAGACCTGGCCTTTTCAAATATTACTTTATGACAATTATTCCACAATTTAATAAATGCTTCCTGAACTATATCTTTTGGATTATGCTCTTCTCCGTATTTATAATATAAAAAATCATGAAGGTCTTTTGAGTGAGACTTGAATAGTTCATTAAAAAGTTTCTCCTCGCAAATATTATCAACTGATCTCTCTTCCATTCACGCCACTGTTTTATTCAGCTCAAAATTAAAAAAAAATAGCTCAGTGGTAGGAATTTCTTGAGGTCACCTGTTTTATATCTGAAAAACAAAATGAACATAATTATCATGAAAACTATTTTTAAATTAATCGCACCATTTTTTTTAGTAATTAGCTTATTCTACTTCAGTAGCTGCCAACAAGAAGTTACTGAAATTATTGATCCACCAGCAGGCGTGGTATTTACTCCTGTATCAAAAGTTGCCGATCTAATTCAACGCACCTCGTTAAGAGATGGATCAGGTGACAATATTATCGATGGATCAAGTTGTACATCCCTGGTATTACCAATAACCGTGATTGTTAATGGACTAGAAATCACTTTAGATTCCAAAGAAGATTTTTATACAGTTGAGCATATCATTGATAAGTTTGATGACGATGATGATCTGATTAAAATTTTATTTCCGGTTACCGTTATCCTCGCTGACCATAGCGAATTGGTGATTAATAGTAAAGATGGCTTTGAGGAATTAATTGATCAATGTACAGAAAATGGCAACGATGATGATATTGAGTGTGTGGACTTTAAGTTTCCGCTTAGCATTTCTATTTACGATTCAGAAAACCAGTTATCTGATGTTGTAACATTCGATAGTGATAAAAAACTGTACAAGTTTATACACAATCTAAAAGATAAAGATTTCGCAAGCTTTAACTACCCCATAACAGTAGTGTTGTCGGATAGCAGTGAGATGGTAATCAAGAATAACGATGAATTGGAAGATATCTTAAAAAATGCAATTGACGCATGTGATGAGGATGATGACAATGACCATGATGATGATGATGCGGACGATTCTGAATTGAATAAAGTAATTATCGATGGAGATTGGGTGATATCTCAATTTAATAATGAAAACGATTCAATCAATGATTTTGTAGGGTATGTTTTTACATTTTTTGAAAATGGTTCTGCAAAAGCAAAAAAAGGCGATTCGATAATTGAGGGTAAATGGTATGGAAATGGTGATGATGGCAAACTGAAGCTCGAACTGGATTTCGGAGATAATTCACCATTTGATGAATTGCAAGAAGACTGGGTTCTCATAGAGTTTGATAACAATATTATAAGATTAAAGCATATTAGTGGTGGTGATATATCTGAAAGCTATCTAACTTTTAAGAGGCCCCCTGCTGATCATGGTGGAGATGATCATCATATAACAATTACAAAAGTGATTGTCGAAGGATTATGGATCGTAGCAAAATATAATGACTCTGGAGATGATGACACTGCTCTTTTCAAAGGATTTGATCTCGACTTTACTGATGATGGCAAAATTACCGCAACCAAAGGCGATGATGCAATCGAAGGTAAATGGTCCATCATAAAAGATAATGGCGTAGATAAATTAGTCCTGGATTTTGGAGAACATAAGCCTTTCGATGAACTCAATGATGACTGGGATATTGTTGATGTAAAAGACGCTCGTATAGAATTAAAAGATGTAAGCGGCGGAGATGGCTCAACAGACAAATTGGTATTTGAGAAAAAATAGCAAAATCAAAAAAATAGATTAAACAGGTAAATAAATATCATGAATAGATTAAAATTCAAGAAAATGAAAAATCAAATGAATTTAATGTCAAATAAATTGAAGGTAATTGCATTGATGGGAATGGTGATGTTATTGGGAAGTTGTGGTGAAAGTGTTGATCCTACTACGTCAAATATAAATTTGGAAATGAGGGCTACTACGGAATTATCTACTATCAATGCAAATGCACGAGTAGCCAGTACAGGGATTGAGTTCACAAAGGTATTGATTGGCGTCACAGAAATAGAGTTGAAATTAATGGATGGAGACAGTGATATGGAAAATGATGATTCTG
>CAYREN010000099.1:10557-13079 GCA_964423255.1 uncultured Roseivirgaceae bacterium
AATGATGATTCTGATAGTGATCACTCCAACGATGATTCAGATGATAAATCTTACGATCATAAAGATCGTAGTGATAAACACAATAGTGATGAAAATGAGATTGAGTTTGAGGGGCAGTTCGTGGTAGATCTTTTAAATGGAACCAGTAATCCGGAATTTGGAATAACTGATATAGAGCCAGGCATTTACAAAGAGCTGGAAGTCAAAATTAGTCCCATTATGGATGATGGGAACAGTATTTTTATACAACTAATTTATCAACCGAACGGTATGGATTCTGTAATTGTTGAATATTCAAGCAACAAAGAAATAAAGTTCGAAATAGAAAATCATTCCGGTATGCAGTTTGATGGAAATACAATTAATCAAATACTAGTATTATTCGATCTTGATGAGCTTTTCGCAGGTGTAGATTTATCAATGGCTAATAAGGACAGTGATGGAGTTATTAGAATAAACAACAATTCAAATTCAGATTTGGCAACTACCCTCTGGCAAAATATAGACGATGCTTTCGATGCTGGTGAAGATCATGATCGCGATCAAAAAATCGATCACGATACTGATGATGACCATGCAAAAGATAAGCATTCTGATGATGACTAATTGAAAATATTTTTTTAGGCTAGGGTTTCGCTAAAAGGCGGTCAGCATATTGACCGTCTTTTTTTATGATTATTTTAATAATAATTATGGATTGTATTTTTTGATTTATAACTGGCATTAACATTAATTAATTTTCAGCTAGTGCATCAAATTCCTTTCTTTTATTGTTAAACCATTGCGCCATTGCATCTGGGGATTTCATGAGTTCTTGCATTTCGTTCATCGCATTAAGATGTTGTTCGTCACCTTTTTGGAACATTTCCATTCCGTGATTTTTGCTCATATCAGCAATTTCCTCAAATGTGTTGGCATGAAATTCTAAATCACACGCTCCTCCCAATTGTTTACATGTCATTGTTTTCATAATTGTAAGTTTATCTGTTTATTCAATGCTTCAAGGTTTATTTAAAATCAAGAACTTATTGAGTCTAAAACTCATCAAATTTGGTATTGACAAAATGTGACCGTGACAATGTTGCTTTGGCGACTCTTCCAATACCAAGTATGAAGGCTGCTGTGCGCAAATCTGTTTTTCGCGATTTGGCAATATCGCTTACAGCACCATATGCTTTCACCATTGTTTTATGTAGTTCTTTATTAATCTTCTCTAATTCCCACCTGTACTGTTGAATATTTTGTGCCCACTCAAAATAACTTACTGTAACCCCACCGGCATTTGCGAGTATATCCGGAATGATCAATACGTTCCTTTTATGTAGAATTTCATCGGCTTCGGGAGAGGTGGGGCCATTGGCTGCCTCTACTATTATTTTTGCACGGATGTCATTGGCGTTTTCTATTGTTATCACATCGCCAAGAGCAGCAGGTATCAGCACATCACAATCCCAGGTCAGTACGCGGCTACTTTCCATTTCATTTCCGCCCTGAAATCCATTTACACTTTTATTTTGTTTTACCCACTTCATTAATTTTTTGACATTCAACCCCTCTGTATTTTCCACGCCACCAGCGTGATCACCCACAGCAACAATTTTCGCTCCTTTTTCAGACATTAACTTAGCGGCAAAACTGCCTACATTTCCAAATCCCTGAAAAGCAATTCGTAGTCCTTTCCAATCTATTTTTTTATCTTCCAGTGCCATACCCAATACGTACATTACCCCTCTTCCTGTTGCTTCTTCCCTGCCTTCAGATCCGAAAAGGTGCAGTGGCTTACCCGTCACAACTCCTGGTGAAAACCCATAATATTTAGAATATTCATCCATTATCCAGGCCATGGTATTGGCATTAGTATTTACATCAGGTGCAGGAATATCCAGGTTTGGACCAATTATTTCTTTGATTTCAGTAACAAATTCCCTGGTAATATCATGAAGCTCTTTTTGATTGAGTTTCTGAGGATCGCAGTTGATTCCGCCCTTTGCACCTCCGTAAGGAACATTGACAACGGCAGTTTTCCATGTCATTAAACTCGCCAGGGCAGTTGCTTCATCTTCATCAACACTTGGGTGATAACGCAATCCACCTTTCATTGGGCCTCTTGAATTATCATGCTGAACCCGAAAACCTAAATGATTTAATAATTCTCCACTAGAACTTTCTGTGACAATCTCTACCTTAACTACGCGCTTTGGTGTGATGAGTAATTTTTTTGCATTGGAGGCAATATCAAGTATTTTGGCTGCTTTATTAAAATAATATTGGCTTTCTTCTAACATAATTTTGTGGTTTTAAAAAATACAGTAGCATTATACAAAATATATTCTCTTTCTGATAACAAAATTGCGTAGAAGGCTATTATCTAAATACAGGAAGATAAAATATTTTATCCATCAATAACAATATTCGGCCTTTTGGTTGTTGTTTTATATGAGCTCTGTTTTCTGCATCGCAAATTTTGCATTAATAATAGGGATTAGGTGGCAGAATTGTTGGTTCTTTAGCAAGAAAATAAA
>CAYREN010000100.1:0-12998 GCA_964423255.1 uncultured Roseivirgaceae bacterium
GAGGCGGAATTCACCCCTGCGTAACTGTCCCCGAAAGACTAAAGTTAGTAATAATTGCATAAATGTCAGCACGCAATACCCCCACCATGAATTATAGCGATTTTTGGACGCAGTTAGATTTACTTCACTTTTTTACCGTTTTCAAATTTGTAAATCTTTTTTAATCGTCCGTTATTGTCGTACTTTTTAGCTTCTCCGTGAACTTTGTCATTAAGATAACTTTCCTCAATCCATTTGTTTCCATTTTGGTAATATCTAATTGATGGTCCTTCATCTTTGTCGTCCTTGAAGGTTCCTGCTCTGAATAATTCCCCTGTTTTGTAATAAACTTTATATTCTCCATTTAGTTTTCCATCAATTAGATAGTATTCTTCATGTAGTTGTCCATTGGAAAAAAAAGTTTCTAATAGTCCGGTTCTTATACCATTATCATAGACTTGTTTCGATTTAATTTTTCCGCTTTTATAATAAGCAATTTGTAGGCTGTCCAGTTTATCGTTACTATAAAAGTATCTCCACTTTAAATGTTGACTATTTTTGTAATAATCAAGCCACACTCCATTCATCCTAACGTTTTCATCTACTTGGTTAACTTTATCTTGAGCGATTGAAACATTGAAGTTCAACAGTAAGACTAATGCTAAAATACCTCTATCCAGTGTCACAGGTTTTTGTATAATGTCTAATTTATTGCTGCCAACAAACCACTAAAGTTAATCGAAAGGTTAATCCAATTCAAATATCTAATCAACCACTAACATTGCAGCACCAAATACTCCCGCGCTATCACCCAATTCAGGTTTTAAGAAAATGGTTTCCAAATCATCGTTGAATATAAAATCTTTGGCTGATTGCACACCATCAGTATAAAGTTCATCAATATTTCCTACTCCGCCTCCGATCACCACCACGTCAGGATCAATGATACCAATTACAACAGATATTGCTTTTCCAAAATAATGTGTCAACCGATTGATGGTTTTTGTAGCTTCCGGGTCTGTACCCGCTCTGTGCAATTCTACAATTTCTTGTAGATTAAGTTCTTTACCTGTTAGAGAAGTATAGTATTTTTGGGTAAAGGGACCTGAAAGAATCGTCTCTACGCACCCGGAAAGTCCGCAATAACATGGGCCGCCGGATTCATCGAGATAGTTGTGACCCCATTCTCCACCGATACCATGTTTGCCTCCAATTATTTTATCATTTACTACAACCCCTCCTCCTACTCCAGTACCCAAGATTACACCAAATACAACCTCTGCCTTAATATTATGTGATTTTACAGCACCCATTTTAGCCTCGGCAAGAGCAAAACAATTTGCATCATTGGCAATGATAATAGGTATTTTTAGAATCTGCTCCAGATCCACTTTGAAAGGTTGGCCGTTGAAGCAAGTTGTGTTGGAGTTTTTCAGCTTTTGGGTTTTTGGATCCAATGTTCCCGGAGTTCCAATTCCTATTTTATCAGGAGACACACCCGCCTCCTCAGACATCGATGTTACCAGCTTATGAATTTGATTTAAAATGTGCTTATAACCATGCTGTTGCTCGGTCGGTATTCGCTTTCTAAATAATACCTTTGGATTTTCTGTCGACTCCAATATTACCCCTTCAATTTTTGTACCTCCAAGATCAATTCCCCAAAGCATAGTATCTATTTTAATAAAAAATAAAAATTAAATTTCAACCACTGAATCCAATTTAATTTAGTGATGTTAAATTATTATCTCACTCCCAAAAGTGATTTATTTCTTTTTCCTAAATAAATTTTGAAGTGCATTTTTTAATTCATTTGCAGTGCTATCCAATTCCTCTCCAATGATTTTTTCTGCCTCATCCTTAAAATCATCTGAAAGACCATTCAGCAAAGTATCCAATTGCTGCTGAATTTGTTCCTCTCCTTTTTCCAATAGCTCTTTCGTCTCTTCAACAATCAGTTCTTCTGCTTGCTCTTTTACATCTTCAATTTGTTTTTCCACCACATCACTTGCTTCCTGTTTTATAGTATTGGTGACACCTGCTTCGCTTGTAGTTCCCGCAAGGACTATTTTCGGTTCGTCGTATGTACCTCGAACAGTAAAGTTTAGTTTGATTTTTGTGCTTACCTCACTTGAATCTTCACCTTTGAGCCCTGCTATTATTTGGTTGACTTGCTGTCCTACTGCACCGGCATCAACCTCAGTGCTTACATGATAATCAAGTGATCCATCAGCACCAATACTCCCAGAAATACTCGCCTTCTGCCCTGCTAATTTTACATCAAATGGTGAAACAAATGCTCGGCCATTTTCCAGGCTGGCTTTTATAAATACATCTTTCATGGTCAATTGTGTTGAACTGCCACTAGCCTTCAAAAATCCAGTAATCCCGGAAACCAATTTGGAATCTTTTACGGTTGCTTCCGAAATCTGAATAATTCCATTTCCATTTAAACTCTCGTTAACAGGTGAAAGATCATTGTTTAAAAGTCCTTTAATATCGAAATTGGAAGAAAACTTTCCTTCCATATGCCTAGCCATGGGTACAAATGTTTTTACCATAGAAAAACTTGTAAACGCATGTGAAATAGATAAGTTTTTTATCAACAAATTGTAATCAAATTTTGGCTTATCAGGCTTCCGTGTATCATATTTTCCGTTCATTATTATACTCCCATCAAAAAGACCAAATGATAAATTATCCATGTCGAGCACGCCGTCTCTTATTGTCATTAATCCTTTGCCATTTTTAAGGTTCAAATTATCGTAATAAATATTCTCAATTGAGGAATTAAATTCAAAATCAATATTATCAGGTATTACAATTACTTCCATTTCGATAGAATCTTTGTCGGTCTCTTCCTCATTATTATCCGTCATCCATTCATTGAAATCCATCACTGTAGATTTAAGTGTCAATTTTCCTTTGAGCGTTTCATTTTCCTCAAATAGATATTGAATATAATTTTTTATAAACCCATTTAATTTCATATCGCTTTTCCCAATTTTTCCATCAAATGAGCGTACATCAATCTCCTGGGGATTTACATATATTTTTGAATTAGAAATATTCATGCCTTTGGGTAGATCGGCACTTACAAAATTAAAGTCACTTAATTCTATATTGCCCTTTGTAGGAAACAGGTCATATCTCTCAGCTTCAACATCGGCATATGATCCTCTGGTCTCAATATCAACATTAAGGTGACCACTATATTTCATTTCTTCAATTGGATAAACCTGAGAGAATACCTCTAAGTCGATACCTCCTTTAAGTTTTAAATCCCATTGGTAATTCTCGAGGTTTTTTAATACAAGATCGCCCGTTAATTTCTCGCCTTCCATCGCCACATCAAATTCCTTGACAAGAACAATCATGTCTTTCATTTTACCCGTAGCACAATTGATACTTGAATTAAATAATATATTTTCCAGAGCCTTTGGAAAATCTGACGATTTAATGTAGCCATTTTCAATAGAAATAGTAGCATCCAATGAGGGTATGATGTTTCTGATAGAATCATAGATCCCATCCGCCTTTAGATTCATAAAGAAAAGACCTTTTAAATCCAGACCTTCTATTGGAAACATTGAACTTAATTCTGATAAATTCAGGCTGGCGGTAATGTCAGCTTTCATACTGTAATCTTTCAAGTTTCTGATTAACAGTGTGCCATCAAGCGGATTATTGCCCATATCCATATGGGCTTTTTTAATATCAATTTTGGTATTTTCAATCTTCCCATCTTTACAATCAATAAGCAAATCTATATTAATGTTGCTGATTGGTGTTGGTAGTTCAGGGTACGCAATTTTTCCATTACTGGCAGTGAGTTTTAGATTAAATGCAGGAATTGAATTGGTATTATATTTCCCTTTAGCCATACCTGAAAATGACATTTGACCTTCAGCGATAATCTCTTTGTAATCTTCTGTAAAAACACCAGGAACTATTGAATACAAACTTTTTATACTGGAATTGGTAGATGCAAATGAAATATCAATTGTCAATTCTTCATTTGGAAAAGCCACATAACCATCAAAATTTAATGGAAAATCATTTATTCTAATTTCATTCTCTTTAAATGAGAATATATTATCTGGAATATTAATATTAATTGTTAGGTCAGCAAATAGTTGTTGGCCGCTTAGATATTTTATACCTCCATACGACACCATCATTTTATCAATAGATGTTTGTGTAATAAGATCATAAACTTCAGAGGATATATTCCCCCTTCCAGTATGATTAAGACCTTCCATATTCATGGAAAAATCCATATCTTCATCATTATACCTTATGGCACCGTTACTGATATTCCAACTGTCAATAGACAAATTAAAACTATCATCGACATCAGATTTATTTGTGGTTCCAGATTCAGAAACGATTTTATAATTAGCATTGCCTCCTTTTTTTGTTATTAGATTGATATTGGGTTTTATAAGGTTTATTGATTCTATTTTATATCGATCGCCAAAGAGGCTAAAAATATCTATGGTAACATTAAAACTACCAACGCTTAACAAGGTGTCACCTTGAAATTCCCCCATGCCAACAATTCCAAAATCTTCCATCGAAGCAGTAGGGTTTGGAAAGTGTTTAAAAAGTGTTAATCCAAATTTCGATGGTTCAAAATAAACATGTGCATCAACACTATCATTTATTGCGAATCGGATTTTCTGTTGAATATCTTCTTTAAAAATGATGGGAATTGAAATGGCAACAATTAACACCAAAGTGACTATTGCAGTTAAAAATATGATGAATTTTTTCATGGTTAAAAAATGCTATTTATCAAATAGTTTTACCGACAAATTTAAAGTTTATAAAATGAATTTATAACAACAAATTACTATTATCTGTTGGGTTTACGCCATTCTTTGCGTGTTGGGTATTTTTCGAAGGCACTCTTATTAATAACAAAGATAGTCATTGAATTATTTTGCAAATGAAAGGTAAATCTTATATTTGGATGGAGACAGGTTTTCTTATGGATTCCAAAATTAACATAGTTTTTAACTTTTTAATTTCTCGATATGTTGCACGAAAAAACAAACAGGCCTGAGATCAAAGGAAGATTTACAAATAAAATTGTAGAAAGCACATTGCTCACCGAAATTGCATGGGAAGCTTGCAATCAAGTTGGCGGCATTTATACGGTACTAAGAAGCAAGGTGCCAACGATGGTAGAGAAATTTGGAGGAAATTATTGTTTGCTTGGTCCATATGTCAACGCGAATGTTTCCACAGAATTTGAAGAAATAAAAGAAATAGAGGGTCCATTTTCTAAAGCCGCAGCTAAAATGCGTGAAATGGGATATGAAGTGCATTATGGGAAATGGTTGGTTACTGGCAGACCAAAGATTGTTCTGGTAAATCCTTATAGTGTTTTTGATAAGTTAGCTGATATAAAATACTTGCTGTGGGAACATCATAATATTGAAGTTCCGGAAGACGACTTAATAAATCAAGTGATTGCTTTTGGATTCCTTACCAAAATATTCATTGATCTGGCGAGTGGCAATAAAACAAAAAACCAAAACTTTATTGCTCATTTTCATGAATGGATGGCGGCCATTCCAATCCCAGAACTAAGAAAAGACAATCTCCCTATTTCTATTGTCTTTACAACCCATGCTACAATATTGGGTAGGTATCTTGCCATGAACGATCCTGATTTTTACAACCATCTTCCATTTTTTGATTGGTTGCAAGAATCCAAAAATTTTAACATAGAACCCCAGGTTCGCATTGAGCGTGCTGCAGCACATGGATCTCATGTATTTACCACCGTAAGTGAGGTGACTGCTGTAGAATGTAAATATCTTCTTGGAAGAGAACCGGATATTGTTACACCCAATGGGATTAATATTGAACGATTTCATATTTCGCACGAATTTCAAAATCAACATCAAAAATATAAAGACCGAATTCATCAATTTGTGATGGCTCACTTTTTCAACAGCTATACTTTTGACCTGGATAAAACATTATATTTCTTCACTTCCGGAAGGTTTGAGTTTAGAAACAAAGGATTTGGACTTACGCTGGAAGCACTCGCTCGCCTCAATCATATGATGAAGGAATCAGGTATTGATAAAACCGTAGTGATGTTTTTCATCACAAAACAACCCTATCATTCCATAAATCCTGAAGTGCTGGAAAATAGAGCTGTAATGGAAGAGTTGAGACAAACCTGCCAGTCAATTGAAAAGCAGGTAGGGTCACAATTATTTTATAAAGCATCAAGCATTTCCGACAATAAATTGCCTCAACTAAATGATTTTGTCGATGACTACTGGAGATTGAGGTTTAGACGAACTTTGCAATCCTGGAAATCGGATAAGTTACCTCCAGTGGTAACGCACAATTTGGTAAATGATACCGATGATCCAATTTTGATGTTTTTGCGTAGCGCCAACTTGGTAAACAGTCCTGATGACAAGGTTAAAATTGTTTATCATCCAGATTTTATAGTTCCTGCCAACCCACTTTGGGGAATAGAATATGATCAGTTTACAAGAGGATGTAACCTTGGAGTTTTTCCGAGTTATTACGAACCATGGGGATACACTCCCCTGGAAAGTATTGCACGAGGTGTACCTGCGGTAACCAGTAATCTTTCTGGTTTTGGAGATTTTGTCTTGCAAAATGTACATAATCCGAGGGAAAAGGGCATTGTTGTCATCGATAAGGTTAAAAAGACTTTTCATGAATCCGCTCAACAACTGGCGGAAGAAATGTTGTTTTTTGTCAAACAAAATATTCGGGAGAGAGTAGACTTACGAAATAAAGCTGAAGGAGCATCAGTTAGCTTCGACTGGAATTTACTTGTAAAATATTACTACAAAGCATACTTATTATCAGTCCAAAGAGGAGAATAGTTTTATAATTTTAATTTTTTTCAGTAGAGTTTTGGTGGTCATTGCTGTGTCATTTTGGCATTACTTTTTCAATTTTTACAAATATTCCTGTCATATTTTCCGAATTATAACATGCATTTTTCTTGGATAAGAAATTGATAAAAGCTCATATGAACAAAATAATGGAGAGATGAACTTTAGCAATTATACTATAAAAAGCCAGGAGGCTATTCAAAAGGCCATGGAGATCGCAAGTGGAAATCAACAATTGTCCATAGAGACTGGACACTTGATGAAAGCGATAATTTTGTCGGATGAAAATGTAATTTCTTTTATACTCAAAAAACTTGGAGTAAACAGGTTACAGCTAGATGAAAAGTTAGATGAAATAGTAAATACATATCCAAAAAGCTCAGGGCAGCAACCATATCTGTCTAATGACACCAATCAAGTATTGCAAAAAACCAGCAAGTTTCTTAAGGAATTCGGAGATGAATTTGTAGCCATTGAGCATCTTGTTTTAGCCTTGACCGAAGGTTCGGACAAGACCGCAAGTTTACTTAAAAGCTTAGGTTTTAACAAAAAGGATCTTTTAGAAATTATCAAAGAGCTTAGAGGAGGAGACACTGTGAAGGATCAGAATGCTGAGTCAAAATACAGGTCTTTAGATCGATATTCTAACAACCTAAATAAAATGGCCCTGGAAGGCAAAATTGATCCTGTAATTGGTCGTGATGAGGAGATTAGGAGAATACTTCAGATTTTATCCAGAAGAACAAAAAATAATCCAGTATTACTTGGTGAGCCTGGAGTCGGTAAAACAGCCATTGCTGAAGGTTTGGCTCAACGCATTGTTAATGGCGATGTCCCTGAAAATTTGAAATCCAAAACCATCATTTCACTAGATATTGGTTTGCTTATTGCCGGAGCTAAGTTCAAAGGTGAGTTTGAAGAAAGACTGAAGGCCGTGATCAAAGAAGTGACAGATTCTGATGGGGAAATTATACTATTCATTGATGAGATGCACACCCTCATCGGTGCTGGGTCTGGTGGCGATGGAGCTATGGATGCAGCCAACCTATTGAAGCCTGCACTTTCTCGTGGAGATCTGCATGCAATTGGCGCAACCACTTTGCAAGAATATCAGAAGTACATTGAAAAAGACAAAGCACTAGAGCGCAGGTTTCAGAGCGTAATTGTTGACGAGCCAAATGTAGCAGATGCTATCTCGATATTGAGAGGCATCAAAGAAAAATATGAGCTTCACCATGGTGTACGTATCAAAGATGATGCGGTCATTGCAGCTGTTGAACTATCCAATAGATATATCTCCGACAGGCACTTGCCAGATAAAGCCATAGACTTAATGGATGAAGCTGCATCGAAAATGCGTCTCGAAATAGATTCTCTCCCTGAGGAACTTGATGAATTGCAAAGAAAAATCATGCAATTAGAAATTGAGCGGGAAGCAATTCGAAGAGAAAAAAACAAGGAAAAGGAAAAGCTGCTTTCGAAAGTCATTGCCGAACTGTCCGGCAAAAGAAATGATCTGAAAGCCCAATGGGAAAATGAAAAAAATACTATTCATGGCATTCAGGAAGAAAAAGAAAATATTGAAAAACTGAAACAGGAAGCCGACAAAGCCGAAAGAGCCGGAGATTTTGCAAAAGTGGCAGAAATAAGATATGGATTGATCATCGAAAGCCAACAAAAACTGGATAATCTACAACAGCAGATTAAAGACATGCAAAATGAAGATACATTGCTTAAAGAGGAAGTCGATAGCGAAGACATCGCCGAGGTGGTTGCCAAATGGACAGGAATACCGGTATCAAAAATGATTCAAACCGAAAAAGATAAATTGATGCAGCTGGAAGACGAACTTGGTAAACGAGTCGCTGGTCAAAAAGAGGCAATTGAAGCTGTTTCTGATGCAGTACGAAGAAGCAGGGCTGGACTACAAGACCCAAAAAGACCCATTGGATCATTCATATTTTTCGGCACTACCGGTGTGGGCAAAACTGAATTAGCAAAGAGCCTTGCAGAATTCTTATTTGACAATGAAGATAACATGGTGCGTATTGATATGTCTGAGTTTCAGGAGAGGCATTCCGTAAGCAGACTTATTGGTGCCCCTCCGGGATATGTAGGATATGATGAAGGCGGTCAGCTTACTGAGGCCGTTAGAAGAAAGCCATATTCTGTGATCTTGCTTGATGAAATTGAAAAAGCACATCCCGATGTATTCAATATTTTACTTCAGGTGTTGGATGATGGCCGACTTACAGATAATAAAGGCCGTGTTGCAAATTTTAAAAATTCCATTATCATCATGACGACTAATATTGGCTCGCACTTGATTCAGGAAAACTTTGCACAATTAAATGAATCAAATAAGGATAAAATCATTGAAGATACTAAAAATCAGGTATTGGATTTATTGAAAAAATCTGTGCGTCCTGAGTTTCTCAATCGAGTAGATGAAATAATAATGTTTCAACCGCTTACCCAAAAAGATATCAGAAAGGTTGTGGGAATTCAGTTTAATATTATAAAAGAAAGACTGGCAGAAAACAACATAAAGCTGGAGGCTGACAACAAAGTACTTGATCATTTAGGGCATATGGGATTTGATCCTCAATTTGGAGCCAGACCACTAAAAAGAGTGCTCCAAAAATATATCTTGAATGAGTTGTCAAAACAGATCCTTGAAGGAAAAATTTCTGCAGAATCAATAGTTGGTATTACACTTGGTGGTGATGGAGAGATCGAGTTTACCAATCTGGATGAGGTGGAGATTTAAAGTAACTTTATAATCCCCACCCCCTGCTTGCCCTGAACCTGACAGCCGCAGGCAGGGTTATTTCAGGGTTTCGGGGCCCGTCAACTACTAACAACATGCAAAACACCATCAAAAAACCATGTTTTTGCATGGAATATTAGCGTGGATATTTGGTGCATTTTTAGTCAGACCCTACCCATACCGGCAGACGAGACGCTCAGACCACAGGGATCTCTCGGGAGAAGATTATCTCCAATCATCAATAATTATAAATTATATCCGGAAGTTTAGCTACTAAAATTACCTATTTACAATAGTGTTTTAGATATGTATTTACCTATTTACAATAGTGTTTTAGTTATATACATACCTATTTACAATAGTGTTTTAGTATTATTAATACTACATTGCAATAGTTATTGATTGGTTATAATATAAGAAGTTTGATTTTTTTAATAAAAAGAGCCATGAAGCGTAAAATACAGCAATATCTTAAAGCATGGAAAAATAGTGCTAACCGAAAGCCAATAATTATCAGAGGTGCCAGGCAAGTGGGGAAGACTTATATAATTAAAAAATTTGCTGCAGAAGAGTTTGAGCATTTCTTGTATATCAATCTTGAGTTGGAAAGCAGCCTGCAAACTGTATTTAAAAGTAAAAATCCAGAGCTGATTATTAATGAATTAACTGCGATATACAATATTCCATTGATCGGAGGGAAAACATTGCTGTTTATAGATGAGATACAGACCTCACCTGAGGCCATTGCTGCTTTACGCTATTTTTACGAACAAGTTCCTTCGTTACATGTGGTAGCAGCTGGATCATTGCTAGATCACACGCTAAACGAGATGCAATATTCAATGCCAATTGGGAGAGTAGAGTACGCCTATCTTTATCCATTAGATTTCCAGGAGTTTTTAATCGCCTTGGGCAAAGAAGGATTGGTAAACTACATTAACAATTATTCAGTGAATGATAATTTTAGTCTTACAATACATAGTAAAATTTCAGAATATCTCCGCCTTTATTTTTTCATAGGTGGAATGCCTGAAGCGATCAAGACCTATATTGATACTAAAAATCTAATTGAAGTTGAAAAGATCCATGCCAATATTTTGACATCATTACAATATGATTTTGCAAAATATGGCAGTAGAAGACAACAAGATTTCCTAAAAGTCTCTCTACAATATGTGGCCAATAATATCGGGAGAAAGGTGAAATACACAAATATTGATAGAGATGCCCATTCGTCACAACTTAAAGACGCCTTACTTAAACTAGAAATGAGCAGGGTAATTCACTTGGTACGCCAAACTCGATCTATCAATCCTCCTATCACGCAATTTGCAAATAATGACAAGTTTAAACCCCTTTTTATCGACATAGGATTAGTTTGCCATCTGGCCCAGATTAAACTCAATAATTTGCAAAACTTGATTACTGATTTTGAAGGCGCATTGGCAGAGCAATTTGTTGGACAAGAGTTAATCGCCTCTTTTCCTTTTTATAGGGATACCAAACTATATTATTGGTTGCGAGAAGAAAAAAGCTCAAATGCAGAAATAGATTATCTTTTTCAAAAAGATAATGAAATATACCCAATGGAAGTAAAAGCAGGGAAGACAGGAACATTAAAATCAATGCAAGTTTATCTGGGCGAAAAAGTTAAGACAAAAGGGATTCGATTAAACCTTGATTTGCCTAATTGTGGCAAAGACCTAAAAGCAAAAATTAAAGTAAATAAAAAGGAAAAGAGTATCATTTATTCATTAATATCTCTACCCATGTATTTTGCTGGCATTCTGAATAAAATTGATTTTAAAATTTAATAGCAAATTTTTCTGATAAGTAAGAGGCCCTTAAATATGAAGGATGCAGCAGCGTTAAATTTGATTTTCCTTTCTTCGTAGTGTTAAGTAAAGCATACTTTTAACTCCACTCAGAGTCACTTGTTTAGGAACTCTGAATTTCGTAAACCAAGTGAAGGCTTCACTTTCATTATCCCACACAATTGGTTAAAGTCGCAAAACAAACTTCGCTCGGCCAACAGAAAAAACACAAGGAAAATGTTTTTTTTCTATGCTTTTGCTCTTCAGTGGTAAATTGCTTTGCCAAAATATTTTCAATAGTCATTCTCCAAATCCTCAAGTTAGTGGCAAGGATGGAAGGAAACAACACCACCGCTCACCCTGATTATTGGTAACAAAAGGTTATTTTTACTTTTTATTCAAAGAATCCCAAACAGATTTTGCGCACTGAACCAGGCAAATTATCAATAGTAATATTTATGGTTTTTTCACTGCTTTTTTTTTCAAAAAAAGTGAAAGCACTAGAGGATAGCATAAAATCAAAAAAAGTCAATTTCTCCATATACCCTGTTTTAGGATACCAACCGGAAACCAAATTTGTTTTTGGCGCGATTAGTTTTATTGTTTATGACAATGCCGAGTTGGAAGGTGATGCGTATTACAGACCTTCCTCCATTTCGCCTTATTTTTTATACACGTTGAATAATCAAATGCTATTGGCTGTTGACTTTGATTTGTATTTCAAGAATGGATATTATCTGGATATAAAACCGAGATATTACAAATATCCTGACTTTTTCTTTGGAATTGGAAACGATAATATTATCGAAGATGAAGAAACTTATATCAATGAATTTCAAAGAGTTGATGGAAGATTCATGAAGTTTATCAATCAAAAATGGTCGGCAGGGTTGAGGTTTGATATTCGGAATAACAACCTCTATGACTTTGATGAAGATGGCCAGTTGATTAATGGCGATATTTTTGGAATAGAAGGAGGACTAAATTCGGGGATTGGACCAACTATCCTGTTAGACGCAAGAGATAATATTCTTTATCCATCGAAGGGTGTTTATGCAAGAGCAGAAATCAATTTTTACAGTAAAGCCTTCGGTGGAGATTTTAACTATACACATTATTTCATTGACCTTAGAAAGTATATTACTATTAAAAACAATAAAAATATATTCGCTTTTCAGGCTGCCGGAAATTTTACAAGCGGAAACGAAGTGCCATTTTATAAACTTCAAAAGGTAGGTGGCGATTCGCGACTAAGGGGTATTGAAAATGCTAATCTGTATATTGACAAACAATCATTTTGGATGCAGGCTGAATACCGAAGACAATTATTCTGGAGATTGGGTGCAGTTGCATTTGCGGGATTTGGCGATGTTGCGCCTGGGCTGGATAAGTTTAGTTTCAATGAATTAAAATATGTTGTAGGGTTGGGCGGAAGATTTCAGGCCATGAAAGACGAAAAACTAAATATAAGATTGGACGCCGGTATTGGCAGGGGTGGGCAATATGCTTTTTATTTATCTGTGAAAGAGGCGTTTT
>CAYREN010000101.1:0-6132 GCA_964423255.1 uncultured Roseivirgaceae bacterium
AAAAAAAAGGAAACTCGATGGAGTTTCCTTATAGATATTGTTTGATAAAGAATATTGGATTTTAGTCTTTCTTTTCCTCCTTTTTCTTCTTTTTCTTTTTTACCTTGATAGTCAATGAGTCACTTTTTCCATCATGATCAGCCAAAATTGTATCTCCCTCATTAAGATCACCTTTTAGAATTTCCTCAGCTACCAAATCTTCCAAATATTTTTGGATTGCTCGATTTAATGGCCTTGCTCCGTATTGCGGATCAAACCCTTTGTCAGCAATAAAGTCTTTTCCACTGTCTGTAAGTTCAATAGCATAACCTAATGAGTCAATTCTCGAAAATAATTTTTTAAGAGTAATCTCAATAATCTCATGAATATGTTCTCTTTTCAATGAATTGAAAATAATCACATCATCCAGTCTATTAAGAAATTCAGGACTAAAAACCTTTTTCAGTGCATTCTGAATTGTTGATCTCATGACCTCATCGGCTGAATCTTCATTAGATTTAGTAGAAAACCCAATACCTGCTCCAAAATCTTTCAGATCGCGAACACCTATATTTGATGTCATGATAAAAATGGTATTTCTAAAATCAACTCGTCTTCCTAGCCCATCGGTTAATATTCCATCATCTAATACTTGAAGTAGAATATTAAATACGTCAGGATGTGCCTTTTCTATCTCATCAAGTAATACTACACTGTATGGTTTTCTTCTAACTTTTTCAGTAAGTTGCCCTCCTTCTTCATATCCTACATATCCCGGAGGTGCTCCAACAAGTCTAGAAACTGAGAATTTTTCCATATACTCACTCATATCTATTCTAATAAGAGATTCTTCTTTATCGAATAGATATGTAGCCAATACCTTCGCAAGTTCCGTTTTTCCCACTCCTGTAGGGCCCAGAAAAATAAATGTGCCTATTGGTTTTTTAGGATCTTTTAAGCCAACTCTTGTTCTTCTGATCGCTTTCACCAATTTCTGAATAGCTTCATCTTGTCCAACAACCTTATTGCTAAGATCTAAATTCATTCCCATAAGCTTTTCGCTTTCGTTTTGGGCAATTCTCTTTGTTGGAACTCCAGTCATCATGGCCACGATTTCAGCTACATTTTCCTCGGTGACTGTATATCGTTTAGTCCTTGTTTCATCTTCCCATTTTGTTTTTGCAATTTCCAGTTGTTCGATATACTTTTTCTCTTTATCTCGTAGCTGTGCCGCCTCCTCGTACTTTTGACTTTTTACGACTCTGTTTTTCTCTTTTTTTATATTTTCAATTTGTTCCTCAAGTTCAACGATGTCCTCAGGAACATGAATATTATTGATGTGCACACGAGCCCCAGCTTCGTCCAATACATCAATGGCTTTGTCAGGAAGAAATCTATCGGATATGTATCTGTCGGATAATGTTACACATCCTTCGATTGCCTCGTCGGTATAGTTTACATGGTGATGATCTTCGTACTTCTCCTTTATGTTGTTTAGAATTTCTACAGTTTCTTCTGGGGTGGTAGCATCAACCATTACAATCTGAAATCTCCTTGCCAATGCGCCGTCTTTTTCAATATATTGTCTGTATTCATCCAGTGTCGTTGCGCCAATACATTGTATTTCTCCACGAGATAAGGCTGGTTTAAACATATTTGATGCGTCTAAACTGCCACTGGCGCCACCGGCACCAACAATTGTGTGAAGTTCATCAATAAAGAGAATGACTTCAGGAGTCTTTTCCAACTCATTCATTACAGCTTTCATTCTCTCTTCAAATTGCCCACGATATTTTGTGCCCGCTACTAA
Organism: uncultured Roseivirgaceae bacterium; assembly: GCA_964423255.1. Taxonomy (GTDB): domain Bacteria; phylum Bacteroidota; class Bacteroidia; order Cytophagales; family Cyclobacteriaceae; genus JAAUQL01. The sequence goes on from CAYREN010000101.1 coordinate 1,790, forward strand.
ACTTGCTAAATCAAGTGTGACAACCCGTTTGTTAAACAATACTCTAGATACCTTCTTCTGAACAATCCTAAGTGCTAACCCTTCAGCAATTGCTGTCTTGCCAACTCCAGGTTCTCCAATGAGGATTGGATTATTTTTTTTCCTACGGCTTAATATTTGAGCTACACGCTCGATTTCCTTATCGCGACCTACTATAGGGTCAAGTTTGTTATCTTCGGCCATCTTAGTCAAGTCTCTTCCAAAATTATCCAATACTGGTGTCTTGGATTTTTCAGTAGATTTTGAACTAGATTCACGGCTACCACTCCCTGAAGATGGGCCTCCAAATATTCTGGAAGAATCATCATCCGGTTCATCCGTATCTGATGATGAAATAGGATTTTCAGTTTGATACTCAAGTAGTTCTTTTACAACTTCATAGTTGATATCAAATTTCTCAAGGATTTGAGTGGCAATATTATCTTCATCCCTCAAAATGGAAAGAAGAAGATGTTCTGTACCAATTAGTTGGCTTTTGAATATTTTCGCTTCCAGGTATGTTATTTTCAATACCTTTTCGGATTGTCTTGTCAATGGAATATTTGCCAAATTTTTGACATTACTTATTGCTGTACCCTTAGTTGCTTGCTCTATGGACAGCCTTAATTCATCCAATGAAACTCCTAATTTTTTCAGCAAACTTATAGCAACCCCCTCACCCTCACGAATCATTCCTAAAAGTAAGTGCTCTGTCCCAATATAGTCATGCCCTAAGCGTAATGCTTCTTCTCTACTCAAGGAAATAACTTCTTTAACTCTATTTGAAAATTTTGCTTCCATATGTAAAATGCTTAATATATAAAGTTACAGGTATTTAAATATAAATTTATTTCCTGTCTTCATATAATTAACGAACGTAATAATTAAACAGTTATTAATCAAATTTGTCTATTTTAATAGGATGGTCAAATAATAATGCCTTTTCCAAAATAACTTCCTTTTGAAAATGAGGAACTTATCTCTAAAACAACCAAATAGAAATCCTGTTCAAATTATATTTCAATTGATTCTTTAATAATACGATTGCCAATTATTGTTTTTGCCTGTGGTCCCTCGCAAAATATAAGATCGATGATGCTTAGGTTATTAACAAACTTATTGCCAAATACCTGGAAATATTCTATTGGAGAAAAATCCATTTTCTCTGAAATAGTATTTTTAGGATTTATTATGTTGATTGCGTTGATAACATTGTTTTCATCCAAATTGATTCTTTCTTCATCAAATTCTATTTTAACATTTAGATCCAGTATTTCAAGACATTTTGTCAGCAAAGCCTTATTGTGTTCAAATAGAAGTTTATGCTTTTTAGTAAATACTTCCATTATTTCATCAATATAATACTCAAAAAATGGCGCTTTTCCATAGGCAGATATAATTGCACGAATATGTTTGTTGAGCCACTTTTGATTATAGTCAATTTCTACATCACGGGTAAGATTTTTTTTACCTGAAATTTTCTTAACCGGTATGATCAGATTCTCAATATTATTAGCCCCGTTAATTCTACATCTATTTCGGTAGGTTTGCTTTGAATAAATGTCATCTGGGCTAATAATAATTTTATCAAATGAATTTAAATAAACGAAATATTTAATGCATGAAAGATATTGAAGTTCTATAATTAGTATTTTCTGACTCATTATATTTTAATTCTATCTACCTGGATTTATAATAAAGTGTATTGCAATTGGTGGATTGAAGTATTTCATGAGCGATATTTAATATATCGGATTTTTTATTTTTACTTAGCAATGCGATTTCTTCATTGGCAAGATTTGTATTTCCTAGTGAACTTGCTACTGAAAGATTAATTGATCTATTGAGTAATTCTGTTTCCGAAAAATGCGTGGAAGATACTGCCTGGTTTATCACTTTTTGAACTTCCGTTTCGTGTATAGTACTTTTTAGTATCTCAATTTCCTTTTCGATTGATTCTTCTGCCTTTAAAATATCAATATCAGTATTAATTTTTCCAGATATGATCAACAAACCTGGGTCTGCCGAGCCCGTAATATAAGAGTTGATATCATTAAATATTTTTTTCTCTTTTACCAAACTTTGATATAGTCGTGAAGATTTTCCCCTACCAAGTAAATCACTAAGAAGATCAGCAGTTACATAATTATTGCTTGTCCTGCCTGGCATATGATAGGTCTTGTAAATAGAATTGAGAGGAACATCTGCCTCAACTTCTAAAAAATCCGGAGAGGTTTGAATTAGTTCTGCAGGGATTTTATCAATCGAACTATTATTTGTTGAAATATCTCCAAACCATTTATTAGCAAGTTCTAAAGCCAATTTAGGGTCAATATTTCCTGCAATTGTTAACACCGCATTGTCGGGAGTGTAATATTTTTCGTGAAAACTTTTAACATCTTTCAATGTTGCGTCCTGGATATGACTGATATCTTTACCAATAGTTGGCCAACTATATGGATGGACTTTATAAGACAAAGGCATAAGTTTTAACCATACATCTCCATATGGCACATTCAAATATCTTTGCTTAAACTCTTCAATTACCACCTTTTTTTGTGTATCCAGGCTTTTTTGATCCAAATTTAAAAACTGCATCCTGTCAGATTCTACCCACAAGGCAGTTTCAATATTTTCGGCACTTAATATGACATAATAGTTAGTAATATCTGTATTCGTAAAGGCATTGTTTTCTGCACCAGCGCCCTGTAAAACCTTATCATAGTTGGGCACATTTTTGGAACCTCCAAACATCAAGTGCTCAAATAAATGGGCAAATCCTGTTCTTTGTGGATGTTCATTTCTCGAACCAACCTTGTATAATACATTTACAACTACTAATGGTGTGCTATTATCTGTGTGTGTGATAAGGGTCAATCCATTTGGAAATATATGTTCCTGGTATTTAATCATAGTTTCAATTATTGGCCAAAAATACAACTAAAATGAAAAATGCATGTTGGATCTTATTCCTACATTTAATTTAATAAATTAATGATTTGGATATTCGGTCTGAGGTGAATTCAAACTGACACCAAATTGCCTGATTGCGATAATTATATAAGTATTTTGTAATACTCAGGTAAACTATTTTTTTATAAAAAACAGAGAAATGAGATTGTAATCAGATTATTAGTAAAAAAAAGAATACTATTTTAAAGTATTTATTACAATCGACATCTAAAACATACGTAATTAATATATAAAGTATTGGAAATGATATCTTTGAAGAGATATGCAATACTAAGCAATATTCAATTTGAAAAACAATTAATTGAAGCGACTCAGTAAATATATTTTAATTTGTTCTCTTGTGTTCTGTACATTTTTTTATGTTCAACTAGATGCAATTGCACAATCTAACACCCCCTCAAAATTTAAAACCGAGCAAAGGGGAAATGAAAAAAAGAAAAAAAACAAAAGTCCCCAAAAAAGAAAAAATGGAGGATTGCAAAAGTCCTATTACAAAAAGCAATCGAATCAAACGAATTATCCAGGAAATATCTGGATTAACCCTAAACCCAAGGATTTTACAGCTATCAAAGAAAGAGTTGAAAAAAAGCCTGCCAGGAAAAAGCTAAAAACTCAAAAATCCAGGGAATCATATTTTAGGTCGAGTTCTAACAAAAAGCACAAAAGTTTTGGCAGTGAAGTAGTATTAAAACGAAATACTAAGCTCAATTATAAATATTCTTCCAGAACCATGATGTCCAGTAAAGGCAACAGTAAAGTAAAATCAAAAAAAAGAAATTATAAGAAATCAAGTCGTGAATCTCAAAAACATGGAGGTAATATTTTTCTACAGCCAGAGGCTAAAAAGAAAGATTTTAATGAAATAAAAGCACGAGTTGAAAAAAATCCAGGAAAATCGAAGGGAAGGCAAGTCAATAGTCAAAAAAGCAGAGCCATATCTAATGCCTCCTTAACTCAAACTTACCGTGGAGATATAAATATCAAAGCAAAAAAAGGGAAAAAGCAAACTTATAAGTATGACTCAAAAGTTATGCAGAAATCTTCTGGTAGCCTAAAAGCCAGAAGTGTAAAATCTGCTGAAAGTCAAAGAAAATTTACCTCGGCATCATCTGCAAATTATCTGGGAGGAGTGGTATTGCCTGCCAGGAATCATAAAAGAATGAGAAATGCTTATATGTCAAAAGCTTCTCAAAAAAGTAGTGGTAATATTAAAAGATCTTCGTTGAAAACACCCGGCTCGCAACAAGCATCAAATTGGAAAGGGAATACAAAATCAAATGATAAAAGTGGCGAGAAGCAATGGAGAAAATATGAATCCAAAAAAATCACTAAATATTCAGGAGAAATTAGTG
>CAYREN010000101.1:6232-12949 GCA_964423255.1 uncultured Roseivirgaceae bacterium
CAATGGAGAAAATATGAATCCAAAAAAATCACTAAATATTCAGGAGAAATTAGTGGGCATCCTAAAACACCGGGTCCACAATACGCCTCATCCTGGAAAGGGAATACAAAATCAAATGATAAAAGTAGTGAGAAACAATGGAGAAAATATGAATCCAAAAAGATCACTAAATATTCAGGAGAAATTAGAGGGCATTCTAAAGCACCGGGTCCACAATACGCCACATCCTGGAAAGGGAATAGTAAATCAAATAACAAGAGTGGTAAAAAACAATGGGAAAAATATGAAGCAAAAAGGCTTACCCAATATAGTGGAGAACTGAATGCCAGGAAAAACAAACCAAAAAGTGGTGGGAATCAACAAATGACTCAAAACATGGGAAATATTAAAGTATATTCTCAAAAGCGACAAAAGAGATATATGATGCAAAGTTCCAAAATTACTGGTAGCTATTCTGGAACTATAAAAGCCCAATCTAAGAAAAAACAAGACCAACAACGTGAGGGAAAATCTCTGAATTTTACAAGTCATGAAGGTTATATTGCTGTTCTTTCCAAAAGAAAACAAGAAAAATTTATGCTAAGAGATTCCAAAATTACTGGTGACTTTTCAGGGCATATTGTTGGATTATCTCAGAAAAGTAAAAAGCAAGCATTGGAAGGAAAATCCTTAAACATGTCTGAATATAGCGGTGAAGTAAAACAGAGAAAATATACTAAGTGGAAAGATAATATTAAATCCAGTTCAAATGATCTGGCCAATTTTCAGGGTAATATTAAACTTACCGGAGGTGACTTAAAAGCAAGACAATTTGAGCATATGTCAAAAACTGCCCATAATTTTACAGGTAATCTCAAAATTAATAATCAATATACAAGAGATAAGCATTTCAGAAATATTTCAGAACGAAATCAACAAATTATTGGTGATTTCCGCACTAAAACCAGACTTGCAAAGGATATAGATGAACAAATCATTTCAGCAAAAGTTCATAACTACCAAGGAGGACCAAAAATTAGTTTTTTCAGTAGAATTTGGTTGACAATGTTTGACAATAGTGGAAAGCTAGATAAGATGGATGATAAAACCAGAAAAGCAAAATACGACAGTAGAGAGTATAAAATTTGGTATTAACCTATGAATTGGATTGTAATTGACGATATAAAAATATTAGATGAATTGATTGAAAAATCTAACAATTTGCCACAGATTATTTTTAAACATAGCACCAGGTGCGCTGTCAGTTCATTAGCCTTAAATAGAATTTCTTCTAAGTCTGTGAATAAGAATTATTATATAGTTGATATTATGTCGCATAGAGACATATCCAATGCACTTGCATCTCGTTTTAATATAATCCATCAATCCCCGCAATTGTTACTGATTCATAATGGTGTTTGTGTACAAAATACATCACACCTTGGAATTTCTAAATCATGGGTAGAAAAGAAAATGAAGGCACTTGAAATTCAATAATTTATAAAAAATCGTAATTAATCGAATGTGTTAATATTTGATTAAATATTTTGGATTGATAATCATTAAACTAAATTTGTAATACTTCGTTATACCTATGAAATTAATTTTATGAACAAGGTAACGGCATTATTATTTACAATTTTCTTTTTTATTGGTAGCGTCCACATATCAAATGCTCAATACAGCGGCAATTACGACTATAGTACAGAAATGATTTGGGGAGTCACAAAAGCTACCAATAGTGGATTGATTGGTGGGTTTTTATTCAAATTTGCTAAAGAGCTAAAGGAAGATCGGTTTCATGGCGGCATGTTGGAAATTGTAAATGTCAAGCACCCTCAAGAACAACGATATTACTCCGAGTCTGGAAATACATTTATCTGGGGAAAAGAGAAGTATTTATATAGCTTAAGATTTTCATATTTACGCGAGTTTACCTTCTTCAAAAAAGCTGCCCAACAAGGAGTACAAGTAAATGGAATTTTTGCAGCAGGGCCTACACTTGGATTGGAGGCGCCTTATTATGTGGAAGTTCGTGCTGGGGGTTTTACCATAAAGGAACCTTATGATCATACAAAGCATAAATATCAAGACATTGTAGGATCAGGTAATATTCTTCAAGGTGTGGGGCAATCAGCGATTGTGCCAGGGTTAAATGCCAAAGCTGGAATTTCTTTTGAATTTGGATCATTCAAATCAAATGTTGTCGGAATTGAAGTTGGATTTCAAGCAGATTTTTTTACCAGAAAAATAATGATGATGCCAACTACTGAGAATTACAGCTTTTTTCCTTCTGCTTATGCAACACTTTTCTATGGATCTCGACATTAATTGTCAGGTTTTATAATTAGAACCTCAGTATTATCATTTCTCTTTCATTTATTAAAATAATATTTTCAAAAATGGCATTAGAATTAGTTTCTATCTATCGATAATTGCTTATAGAAAATATGGATTAATTGCCTAAATAGCGATACTGGATTATCACTACTAAAGATAGTATCTTTGCATTTTAATATTCACAAGAATGATTGAATTACCAGTTGTAAACGAACTACAAGAACGGAAAGGAAGGAAGCCAAAATGGTTGAGAGTAAAATTGCCGGTGGGAAAAGAATATCTAAAAGTTCGTGAACTTGTAGATAAGTACAAATTGCACACGATTTGTGAAAGTGGTAATTGCCCGAATATGGGCGAATGCTGGGGTAATGGCACAGCTACTTTTATGATACTTGGAAATGTATGTACAAGAGCATGTTCTTTTTGTGCAGTTGCCACAGGTAGACCACCTGAATATGATGAGAAAGAACCGGAAAGAGTCGCTATGGCCATTAATTTGATGAAAGTAAAACATGCAGTCATAACCTCTGTAAATCGAGATGAGTTAAAAGACAAAGGCGCAGAAATTTGGTATCAAACTGTCATTAAAATAAAAGAATTAAGTCCCGCAACTACAATAGAGACATTAATACCCGATGTGAAAAATAAATGGGATGCACTAACACGAATGATTAGTGCTGGCCAGGAAATTGTTTCCCACAATCTTGAGACTGTGGAAAGATTGTACAGACGAGTAAGACCTCAAGCCAAATACTTTAGGAGTCTTGAGCAAATAAAAAGAACAAAAGAATATGGCAAAAAGACCAAGTCGGGCATTATGGTTGGGCTTGGCGAAAAGGATGATGAAGTTCTCAAGACTATTGATGATTTAGCCTCTCACGGTTGTGATGTTTTGACAATTGGTCAATATCTTCAACCAACCAAACTTCACCATGAAGTGCTGGAATTTATTCATCCTGACAAATTTGCATTCTATAAAGAGGAAGGACAGAAAAGAGGAATTTCTTATGTTGAGTCTGGGCCATTGGTAAGATCTTCTTATCATGCAGAAAAGCATCTATAAATGAGGTATTGCATTTATTGAAACTCTTGTCTCTAAGAAAAAATGCACAATAGCATTTTCCTATTAAAACCGGTGCCTTCAAAAAGACGCTTAATACAAATTAAATAGCTCTTATCAATCATGAAATCTAACCTGATTTCTTGACTTTGTAATTATTATCAATCAATATCTGATAAACCTTTTCTTTAAATTCACCCTGAATAATAACTTCTCCATCCTTTTGGCTTCCTCCCACGCCGCACTTAGATTTAATCATTTTCCCCAATATTTTTAAATCATCCCTCGAACCTACAAATCCTTGAATCAAAGTTACCACTTTGCCTCCTCGCTGTTTTTTATCAATTTTCACCGTCAAATTTTGCTGCTGATTGGGCAGAGTTGTTTGAAGTCCATTAAGATTTTCAAAAAAATTGAACTCAGGATTAGTGGAATAAACAATTCCTTCAGCACTTGTCGCAGCAGTAGGACGGTTTTTACGCTTATTTTTTTTTGACATATTATGATTTACTAACGATGAGCTATAAACAATGGCAAATTCGACTTTTTGAGCAAATATTGTGCGACGCTTGGTAGCAATAAATTTGAAATATGACTACGTCCATAGGCGCCCATCACTACAAGAGGATTTTGTAAACTTCGGGTAAAATTACTTATTTCCCTTGAAATGTTATCACCTTCCAATAATTGAATACCTACATTACTATAATGTTGTTTGACCAAATTCATCAGTAATCTCTCATTTTTTATCTCTTCATCAGCATTTGGCATAACAGAAAGAATGGATACAATTTTGTTTTTATTGCTGTTTGGAAAAAGGCTGCTAAACGCTCTAATGGCAAAAACAGAAGATTCTTTGTTGTCGTAGGTAAATATAATGTTATCAATTTTTTTTGACCCTTCAGGAAGAATTAGCACCGGGCATTTACTTCCCCTTAGTATTTGGTAAAGAATTGATGTGTCTTGTTTTCCAGTTATGGAATTATAGAATATCCCCGAACTTAAGATAAGCATATCAGCAAAAGTACTTTGTTTCACAACTTCATGGGTAGTCAGCATGAAGTCATTATTGATCTCATAATTTATATTAAAATCTCGTGCTGCTTTTTCAAACTGACTAATAACCTCAGTAATCACGTCATCTTCCTCACTCAAGAATCCTTTTGAAGGCAATATATTTGAAAGAACTTGTTCTTCAGTATAACCTGCAATTGTACGGGTATATGAAATATCTTTTACCAACATTCCCATAAACAAATGGTCATCTAAATTATACAGCAAGTCGTCGGCCATCTGAAAAATATCTTGAATAAAAGAATTGCTACCGTCAAGTGCCACTAAAATTTTTGCCATTTCTTGAATATTATCAATGTTTTAGACGGAAAGTCCAAACAGGTCGTTTGGCATGGTTTACAACATCTTCAGCAATGCTCCCGCTCAATAAATGAAGCAGCCCGGACCGCCCGTGGGTAGCCAAAGCGATTAGATCTGCATTGATATCCTGGGCAAAAAATACTATTCCATCTTCTTCAATCTTATCGCTATAAATATTTATAGTAAAATTTTCAATTTTATTTTTCTTTATAAACTCATTTGCATGGGCCATGAACTCTCTGTTAGTTTCAAAATTAGTAGGAGTATTCACTCGCACCAAGTGCAATTTGGCTTCAAAAACTTCCTGCAATTTCATAATCTCCTCTGCCACATGAGCATCTTCAATTTTGAAGTTCGTTGCAAATACGATATCATTTATGTCATGGATGTTTGTTTTTTGTTTTACAGTCAACACTGGACATTTTGAATGTCTCACTACTTTTTCAGTATTTGACCCAATCAATGCTTCCTCGATTCCTCCGGAACCATTCGATCCAATAATTAATAAATTGATATCGCTCTTTTTTATTTCTTCTGTGATATAATAAAATATGCTACCGACTTTTATTTTGCTGGTTATTTTTAAATTCTTTTTTTCAAACGGGATTAAAAAATTATTATATTTCTCCTCAGCAATACGATATAAAGAATCTAAAAACTCCTTGTTCAGATCGAGGTCAAGTCCTGTAGGATTGCCCAGAATTGGGAAAGAACTATTTCCCATTTCAAAATCAAAAAGACCAGTATGATCCAGCACGTGAATGACGATTAGTTCACTATTTGTCTTCAACGCAATCTGACAGGCAAGATCCATAGCAAATCTTGACTGTTCAGAAAAATCAGTGGGTATAAGTATTCGTTTCATACCGAAAGTTAAAAATATAGTACTATAAAAGCCAATATTATTTTTGACTTAAAGCCCGCCGAATGCCCTATAATTTTTGTGAATAATTCTGTTCAGATTATATCATATAAATTTATAGTGCAAGTCCAGTCTATATCATACTTACAAAAATCAAAAAGAATTAGTTTTTTAGAAATGATGGTCATCATTACAAAATATGATCTTAATCATTTTTAATGATATAACAATATTTGGGGAAGAAGAATTACTAATTATTGTGTTTTAGCGGCCGTAAAAATCTGCTTCACGCACTAGGCCTTTAGGATTAAGCACAATTATTTTTTTCCCCTGAAGAGAAATTAATTTTTGAGTTTTAAAATCAGATAACAATCTAATTACTGTTTCTGTGGCTGTACCGATAATATTTGCCAAATCTTCTCTAGAAAGTGCAATATCAATAAGATCGCTTTCTTCGCCTTCCATGCCATATGTTTCTTTGAGCATGATTAATGTTGCTGCCAGTCTTTCGCGGACTGATTTTTGAGCAATGGTAACAAGTTTTTGCTCCATCATTCCCAAATCATGAGCAACTTTTTTAGCCATTCTTCTAAAAAAATCAGGGCTTTTCTGAAGTATATCCAAAAATTCTGTCTTTGGAATATAACACATGGCGCCTTCTTCTATCACAGTAGCTGAAGAATTATAAAACTCTTCGCTAATCAATGCCCTGTACCCAAGAAAATCTCCTGGCTTACACAGCTTAATAATCTGCTCTTTCCCGTCAGAGCTAATTTTGTAAACCTTTACTTTTCCCGTATTAATACAAAACAAGCCCATTGGCCTGGTTCCTTCATAAAACAATGTTTGGCCTTTTTTATATCGAATACATGTTTTATGGAGAGACAAGTTGTCAAGGTCTTCTCTTTTTAAATCTGAAAATAAGGAATGCTCCTTTCCTGCACAAAGGGAGCATGGGATTCGGATGTTCTTTTTTGTAATCAAGATTTATTAAGATTTTGTGCGAAGATAATCAACATTAAGCTATTTTTCAATTTATTGAGTCGTTTGGTTATTTTTAGATACTTGACACTAAAATAAATTTGATGAATTTCAATTCCAG
>CAYREN010000102.1:0-12804 GCA_964423255.1 uncultured Roseivirgaceae bacterium
ATATTTTCAAATCACCTGCCAAATTCAAATCTACCACCGCCCTACTACCTATGATGTCTTAATTCTTCACGCGATGAATAATGCGGGCTAATCAATTTAAACCAAAAAAACACCAACCATTTTTGACCTCATTACCTTATTTTGTAAAAAGTTTGTGAGTCTTGATTGCTATCATAATAATCCACTCCAACCTTACCAAGCAAGATCATGTATTTTCCAAGTTGTTTATACTATCCATGTTGGGTAGTATTTATATCACCCTACATTTTTTGTTAATCTATAAAATCTTTTATCTGCCACCTTATTAATTCTAACCCATCCATTATCAAGTTTTTCAGAATTTACTTTTACCAAATCATCAGTTTCAATTGTAAACTTTGAAATATCCCACGGCAAACTATCCGGATTAATATCAATATACTTTTCATCACCAATAAAAGCAATTTGAATAAAATTGTTGCGGTTTATTAAAACTACCGTTCCACTTGTCCTTACTCCATTGATGCTTACAGTTTTTCCATAAGGATTTATAAATAATTTATCTGGCAGGTTTGTAACGGCTATCTTACCATCGCCTTTATTCATTCTATAAATTGCACTCGTTCCATTGGTTACATAAAATCCTTTTGACGGTAATATTTTATCATTTAATTTATATTCTTTATCTCCAAAATTTACTGTACAAATCCACCCATTTTCAAATATTGTTCGTTGTACCCTTCTATCTTCAGTAAGCATCTGGTGATCTGTCATTTTTGCAAAACCAGCCTCGCTAAAAACCGAACTTGCAAGATGATAACTTGTCAGAAACTTTTCGAAATTGAGCATCCAATAGTCGTAATTTGGAGGCATAAACAATTGCATAGAGGCATATAGAATATTAAAAGCATCTTTATCATCCCAATAGGCAGGTACTTTCGACTGACCATCGCCAGTGTACCATGTCGGTATATGAACATCGTGATAAACCAATCCATGTAATGGTATTCTATATTGAGGATTTATATTGTATTTGATAAAGTTTTCTCCAGGCTCATCGATTGGAGAGGACCAATTATAACTCGATCCCTTTGCAGGATTTATAGACATGGTACCTTCGCTATAATCAGTAACAGGAAAGGCCCAATCATAAGCCTCTTCGGAACCAGATACTAACTTATATTTGTTTTTTACAACATCCAATGCATCAATTCTATTTAATGCATCGTGATGTCGTGTTGCAGGATGCTGTGTAGAATAGCATTCCAACAAATGCAATGAAAGTTCAACATCCATAAAGCGAGTATTGTAGTGATTATCTGGCAACTCATTTGTTAACCTCTCATCAATATAATCCGGATGAGTCTGAGAACAAATAATAAAACCCTGGAAAGGAGAATCACCGTCAATATATGATACCCAGCCTTTATATAAACTATCTTGTTCATCAACAACCACCTCTTCAGGATAACCTGACGTGCGGTACTGTTTTAACTCAGTATGTGTGGGCGGCCAGACATCAGTCAGTAAATCATACCGGCTCGACAAATAGCCCTTGGCATTAATGGTATCAATCAATTCACTATGGTAGTCTCGAATAAACCATCCACCGGATAATGAAAGAACCGCCTTTTCAACACCAAAATTATATAATTGATTAATAAATTTTGAAGAGAAGAATTCTTTCCCTCTTAACCAAAAATTTAATGCTCCTTCTAACTTTTCAATATTTGGGTTTTCCTTAACCTTTTCTATAAAAGTTTTAACGTACCCCTTTTCTTCAGCAAAAGCACGATATTTTTTAGCCATATCGACATAATCACCATTTGCAAAAAATGTATACTCAAAATTTCTGGTGTATGAAAATATGTTTTTAGAAGGCTCATGAAATAGATTCATTTCAAAACGACTACTATCGTTTGGTTTTTTATATAGTATTCCCGTATCCCACGGATTATCTGATATAACCATATATGAACTTTTCATATTGGTCACTCCACCAAAAGACATTGTTGATCCATGTTTCCAAAAGCAAAAGTCACGTATAAAAGGTTCTTCATCAACCGACAACAATAATCCTGTGGCGTAAGGAATCACAAAATGGTCGTTTCCATTTGTTGAAATTGCACCAGGAAAGTATATTCTATTTGACAGCTCTGATAAACTATCGGCAATTAGTTGAAAATTAATTGTATTATCATTTAGTGAAATTGATACTGTTATATCAATACTATCAATTAAATACAGGCAATGAAATAATGATTTGTTACTTAAAACTTCAACCGATTTTAAAGTAAACCCAATTGGCTTAGACAAAAAATATTTATTGTTATTTTGCTTATTTTCAACTTTAATTGATAAATTACTGAAAACCTCAACGTTCAAACTACTGTTCTTCAACAAATAATTATCACTTTTTTTTTTGCTATGACACGAAATAAAAATAATTGAAAAAACTAAAACAGTGATGGCCGATTTAATAAAATTCATATTGACAATCTTTTAAAATTTAATAAGCTATTTCAACTTAATCTCATAAAGATTCACCTCACCCTGATCGAGAGTGATCTTATATTTTCCTGTTGTGTTAAAATATCCTCGCTGTGAATCTCCTGGAGAAAAGAAACTAACCTTGTCCTTTATCCATGCTTCCGGAATATTCCATTCGACAGAAGTTGTGCGATCGGGAGTATGACAGATTCCCTCTTCTACCTCACCGGCAAGAAGTTTATATGTTCCATCATTTGTTTGCCAGAAAAGTGTACTTATGGGCTTTAAGGGTTTCATATCAACCGCATAAGGACTCTCACTTTTTTTAAGCATCTGCTGCATTTGTCTTGCACCCAACAACCAGGGATAAACGCTTCCCATCACCTTATCTGTACTTATGCTCCATGTCAAATCAATAATATTTGAGTGCTCTGGGACATCCCACAACAGCAGCTCTTTATTATTGCTATTGTTGTACATTAATGCAGGAGATCCGAATACTTGGTAAAGCACATCTACATCATCATCGACTGAAAAATCGCTATTACTGAAGTGATAAACAGGGAAAGTATTGGGCACATCTGTATATATGCCACCAGTTTTACCGCCGAGATCACCGATATATGTAATTTCACCAGCCCACTTTCCATAAGAATGAACGCCGGCATTTTTTAAAATTTCAGCATCAATGCCCCCAGCTATACTTCCCGTGATGACAAGCGGTTGTCCCGAATCAATAACATCTAAGACAATCCCTGTATTCTTTTTACTCATGTGTACTGGGGTTTGAAAAACAAACAGGTCACTTATAACTTCCGGCACATACTCAATTCGCGTAGCAGACATCACAGGTAGGGACCATTTCATAAATGAACCTGCCTGCGCATCCACCCATTCCTTAATGTTTTTTTCTGGTGCATTTTCCATCATCCACTCCATGCCTTCCCGATTATAAACAAGTGTTGGCCCATACACTTCTTTTATATTTTTGGCATCAATCTGGGCAGCGTCATACTCTTTCGATAAAAATGCTACATCCTCTTCGGTCATCAATTTTTTTGCCTGATTACACCACGATATATACCCACCGGCAGGCACATTTATTCCATCGGGGGTTTTGATGGCCGCATGTGAATATGCCCAGATACCCCATTTTACCCTGTCGGGTGCAGTGTGCATAATATCCCACGACTCCCAGGCATCCATAATATCGGTAAGGAAATAATGCTTTACTTTGGTTTCTGCAAACATAGCGCCGTGCATCAATATATAGTTCAGGTGGTATGTCCAACCTAATTTGGGATAACTCCAAAAGTTATCTTCATAATGTCTTTCTCCGGCTTCGTTCCATGCACCAGACCAGCTTTGATCAATGTATGCATCCATATAACCTTCTTTGGCAATAGCCTCAATATCTACACAATTAACACGCCATTCGCCGACAGCGCTTCCGGCATAAGAGTACCCAATAATCAGCGCTTTAGGATTTGCCAGTTTTGACAACCTGATCAAATCGCCGGTCGCACGGCTCATGCTATTATTTTGTGAAGTATCGGAAGATGCAGTATTTCCGTATGGGCCATAACGATGGTAATTGGCAACTCCAATCATTGCATCACGCAAAACTATAGCGTCATATCCCACAGCCTTCGACAGGCTTCCCCATTGGTTAGCAAAGAATTCGGTAAAAGCTAAACCTTCTTTTACCCCTTGAGGATAGGCACCGTATTTGGTTTTATCGTCAACCAATTTATTTCTAACATCAATAACACCAACGTCAGGGTCAAATGGTCCTTTGACGAAAAGTTGTGGCTGACATTTTGAGAACTCCGATTTATTTCCGGAATATGCCTCATCCCATCCAATTACAAATGTGCCAACTTTGAGGCTTTTTATACCATATTTTTTGTCCGCTATTTTCCGTAGTGAATTGCACAATTTTTTAACATCACCATATGTCCACTCTTCATATTCAACAATTTTTATTTTACTTGACCTATCGAACCGAAGCAATGATTGTTTTTTCCGTTCTTCAGTATTTCCGGTCAAGGTGCCCTTATCCGTATAAAATGGTGGTCTTTGCATACCTGTTGGAAAAACAAGTTTCTGATTCAGATCACCACCCCAAGCCACTACAGCATCCAAGAGCCATCCGGTGTTTAGAATAACACCCTTCCAACCTTCCACATTGTCAAATAAAGGATGGTAACGGTCCATAAATTTTTCGGCTGATTGTTGAATATCTTCTTTCTCAAACCAATACAAATCCAGCTCTAACCAACGGTCGGCATGAACAGGTTTGTTTTGCGCATGAGTTATTATTGATATGCCAACAAATAAAACTATAAGTGCCTTCCTCATGATTCCTATTTAATAATTATATCATAAAATTTAACTTCACTATGTTCAAGGTTTATTTGGTATTCACCTGTTGTATTAAAATATCCTCTGTTTGTTCCTTTAGGTGAGAAATAACTTACTTTCCCTTCGATCCACTTTTTTGGAATACACCATGTAACAGATGCATTATGATCGGCATGATGATTTAATCCCTCTTCAAGTTCTCCTGTTAACAATTTGTACTTACCATCATTAGTTGTCCATGATAAAATACTTACAGGTTTAAACGGGTTAATATTTTTAGCGTAAGGATGTCCGCTGTTTTTCATCATCTCATTAATGGTTTTTGCACTTAGCAACCATGGATAAACACTCCCCAAAATTTCATCGTTGGCATAACCCAGATACTCGTAAAAGCCTCCCTTTATAAGATTTTGAGCATGTTCAGGCGGATTCCACAATACTACATTCTTATCACTTGTACGTATTAAACTTGGCGATTTGTGAATCTGATATAATACTTCTAAAGAATCATCAACATTTTCAAGCTTAAAATTATTATTGTAAAGATTATATACCGGAAATGTATTTGGGATACCCCGGTAAATACCACCGGTTTTATGACGCAAAGTAGCTATACAAGCAGTATCGTTATTCCATTGCACATTCGGTTTTACACCTATTGCTTCGAGAATTTCAGAATCAACTCCTCCGGCAATAGCTCCCCATATTGCAATAGGTTTCTTTTCGGCTATCATATCGGTTATTACTTTGGTGTTCTTCTTACTCATATGCACCGGAGTTTGAAAAATAAACAAGTCACTTTCCACTTCAGGAATATACTCCATGCGAGTTGCCGACATAATAGGAATTGACCACTTTGAAACTGCTCCTGCCTGCTCATCGATCCATTCCAAAATAGATTTTTCGGGCGCATTTTCCGACATCCACTCCATAGCCTTCCGATTATAAACCAATGTAGGGCCATGTACTTCTTTCATATTTTGGGCATCGAGTACAGCGCTATTCATTTCTTTGACGATAAAGGCGACATCCTCTTTAGACAATAACTTTTTTCCCTGGTTTACCCAGGAAATATAGTTTCCATCAGGAACTTTTAATCCGGTTGGTGTTTTAAGGGCAGCATGGGTAAATGCCCATATTCCCCACTTCACTCTTTCGGGTACTGTGTGGATGATATCCCATGTTTCCCAGCCATCCCACATATCATTCAGCACATAGTGGCGGACATTGCTTTCGGCAAGCATGGCCCTATGCAGAAGAATGTAGGCAAGCTGGTAGGTCCACCCCTGAAAAGAATTGTTCTGATATTCCATTGCCCTGTGCCTTACACCCACTTCGTTCCATGCACCGGCCCAACTTTGATCGATATACGCATCCATATAGCCTTCTTTGGCAATAGATTCGAGGTCAACACAATTTACCCTCCAATCGCCTACGGAAGTAGCCCCGTTTGAGTATCCGATTACCAGGGCATCGGGGTTGCCAAGTTTGGTGAATTTCACTAAATCGGCAGTAGCATGGTTCCAGCTTTTCACTTTTTCAGGATCGTCTGGCGCTGTAGCGCCGTATGGCCCAACACGTTTATAGGTGCCGGGGCCAAACATTGCATCCCTTAGTATTATCGCATCAAAACCCACTGCTTTTGAAAGACTTCCCCACTGGTCGCCAAAAAATTTTGTTACCGCTGTTGCTTCGGGAATGCCATTGGGATAGGCGCCATATTTCTGCGTGTCCCCTCCTTTTATAATTCCTTCAATGTTCAATACATTTACCTCATAATAGATACTCGGCATAAACAGGTACGGATGCTTGACAGCGAATTTTGCAAAATTACCCCCGTAGGCATTGTCCCATCCCAATACATAAGTTCCTATTTTAATATCAGGGATGTTGTACTTTTTCTTTGCCACGTTTCTTATCTTATGGCACAATTTTTTTACGTCAGAATAGGTCCAATCTTCGTAATGGAGCACCTGTCCTTCCGATGATCTTTCGAGACGAAGATTGTAGTTATCCCACAGCTCCTCTGCGTTACCTATCAATACACCTTTATCATTAAACCAGGGTGGGGTTTTCATTTCTTCCGGAAAGCCAATACGCTGGTTTATATCACCATTCCAGCCAACTATATTGTCGATAAGCCAACCGGTATTTATGATAAATCCTTTCCATCCTTTCAGGTTTTCTAACAAAGGGTGATAGCGCTCAAGTAGTTTTTCTACAGAACCTTGAATATCCTCTTTTTCAAACCAATAAAGGTCAAGCTCGAGCCAGCGATCAGTAACTATAGGTTTATTCTGAGCTGATACAGCTATTGATAATCCAAGAAATATAAAGAGTAAGAAGTGTTTCAAAAGGTTATAGATTGCACTTATAGCTAATAATTAGATTTAGAAAGTAAATTAATACAATATATATTATTTACAAAGTTATAATAAGGTTTAATACTTGTTTTATATTATTATTAAAATAATAAAACTTTTCTTTATCATATGTTGAGTGAGTAATAATGGTAATTATTTTATAGATTTTGTTTTAGTCTCACTAATACCCAGAATTCTTAATACTAATTGACTGGCAATAACTATGTTTTAAAAGAAGGTGAAATTCACAAAGGAATAATAGCTTATAGGTCAATATATTCAAAATTGAAAGCAACCGTTCACAAAGATTTTATTAAAAAAAATATTTCCAGTACTGTAATCATTTCACTGATAATGTTTTCAAATAATTGATTACGTCTTGAGAAGCATTTTGGTAAACCGAAATACGATGTGTTCTTACCAAAAGGGAATCTGACTCAGATTGTTTTAACTTTTGAAATGTTAAATTAGCAGAACTTCTTAATGGCATATGACAATCAATGCAATTACTTTTCATTTCGTCCATTGTTATTAACTGCGAGTGATTTGTGAGGTCTTTATGGCAATTAATACATAATTCCGAAAATTTATTTTGTTTTCCTCTTTCGTTGCTATGTGGGTCATGGCATGTAGAACAATCCATATCAGGTGACTGTTGAAAACATTTACTCGAAGTCAGCAAACCATATTGATTTCCATGCACGTCAAGTGTAGCCACTTCCGATGGTATATAATTGGCTGTCGAAAAATCATCAATATTATCTCCCGCTCTAAATAAAAACGCTGGTTTTATTGGTTCTCTAAGTCCGGAATGACACATAGCACATGCATCGAGGCGCTGTTGTCGGGAAAGTGATGTGATGTCGGTCATTTGAAAAGCTTCTGTGGCCTCCGGGTTTTTGAAATGAAAGGTTACATGCTCCTGAGAGGGACCATGACAACTTTCACAATCTACACCATAAATCATCTGATCTTTAACATAGGAATTGCTCCATATTTCTATTGGGTTATCATTCCTGGCAAACGTCATGTGGCAATTCAAGCAGTATGGTAATACCTCTCTGCTAAAGTCAACTATGTCGTTGGAATAACCCGGAGAGTTGGACCAGTCTCTGTCTGCAACTTTATATGATACTGGCATTTGATATAGTTGTTGATCTTTCCAGTACAAATAACTTTGTCCTTTCGTTCCTGAGCCGATGATAATATCTATTGGCACCTTGTGTAATAATTTTCCGTTAACAAAAGCAGATTGATATGGAGTATCATCAATCATAGTCATCTCAAAAGATATTTTTCTATTTAGATGCACAGTATTACCCGGCTGGGTCATGCTACCTAGTATTTTATCTTCACTTGCCAACTGGGTAGTTTTGAAATGTGCGGTTTTCAGATGACTATTATAAATTTCTGAATGACAAGCCATACATGTTGAAGAACCAGCAAAAGCAATATTGCTATAGTCTTTAATAATCGAATTACTCTTTTTTATATTACACCGCGAGAAAATAACTAATAATATAAAAAATCCTATCTTGGCTACGAGCAATTTGTTCATGTTCAGCCTTTTTGATCCATCTGAATAACAGCACCCTTGCTATTGGTAATTTTTAAATTCAACTTGTTGAGTATCGAATCATTTATCTTTTGAGAAGAGAAGGAAACAATTTTTATATTGTCAGAAGTAAAAACTAATTCCTTATCGCTGCTGACGTTAACTGTTAACTCTTCGTTTGGGACAATTGTACCAATACTGTTGGTTTCAGAAAAATTGAGATTAATGGCATTTTCGGCAACATTTAATTTTGCTAGTTTATTATGCACCAACTGTTGCTGGAATTCAACGGAATTTTTTGCTAACATCGTTTCTGGCTTTTCATTGTAGGGGGCGAGTAATTTCACCCATCTTGCTACAACCTCAGAGTTTCTTTCGGGATTTTCATGGAGCAAGTTTGGCCAGTGCATGCCGCAAGTGGGCCCTTTTATCTCACCATCTGGTATACCTCCAATTATATTCCAGTCTAAAAAATCAGCTCCGCGGTCAATAGTCATGATACCTGAATCAACACCAAAAAAACCATACTGAGCAGCTGCTGAATTGAACATACTACTAAAAGGAGTATTAATATATGTAAGTCCTCTTCCGGAAATCAATTTCGCAAGGCTAATATCATTGCCTTTTGTAACTCCAAAACTATGGCGGAATGCGTTGGGCACAAATGATTTTGGGAATTCTCCAAGATTATTTTGATGCATAATTTCTGCATAGGCATCAAGGTGCTGTTCAAGAATTTCTTTTGGCCGCATCACACCATCATCATCAGCCCATTCTGCACGAGTAAATTGTCCATTTGTCCACCATTCATGTCCCAGCCCGTGTATGGTAATTTCGAAATTCTCTTTATTATTATTTATAATGTCTGCGGTTTCCTCAAGCCAGGGCCCTACCCATTGGCTATTGTCCCAACTATCTGCCATCCATGTGCTGTGAGGAACTTTTCGTAAAATATTCTGCTTGTCCCATTCACCAAGAACTGTGGCTGCCTGGGGTCTGATTCCCAATGCTTTGCCCAAATCTACTATTGCCTGATAATCGGCGGGTGTATGATTACGATTAATACCTGTGCGGTAAGGTTCCTGGTATTTACTTCCATCTTTTCCTGACCACCAACCTACGTCATCAATCACAACCTGGATAGGTAACGGAATGATGGCCTTTACACTTTTTTCCAATGAATTTGTATTTCCACAAGATGTCAGAAAATTACTACCAGTCACTCCTACCCCAATTGCCGTTGTACTTTGAATACTCTTTTTTACAAATTTCCTTCTGGTCATATTCAACATTAATTTATTCTTTTTCATGATAAAGTGTCTTAATTTCTGATTGATTTAACTCTCGATTATAAATTCGAACATCATCAATCTTTCCTTTAAAAAACTGATCGCCTCCTGGGTAATTGCCAAGCATCAAAAGATTTGGAACACCACTTTTGGGTTTTACCGTAGAAGCTGATACTTCATTTCCATCAATATAAAAACTATGTTTAGTTCCATCATATTTGTATAAGCAATGATGCCAAGAATTAAATTCGGGGTGATCATTATCCATAAATGTACCTCCTCCCCACTGCCAAACGTCAAATCCTTTTGTTCTATATGCTCTTGCTCTAAAACCAAATTGAATGCCTATCGCTTCAGTAGAATCTACAAGTACTATCATATTCTCTGCTCCCATCTCAAGTTCGTACTGTGGCATTTTTGGAGAATAGTACCACCATGAAATTGTTTTAGTAGAATCCATGGCCGGTATGCTATTCGTATTTGCATAAAGAATTGACGATAAGCCATCAAAACTATACGCACTGTTTTCGTTTCCAAACCGGTCAGCAGTAAATACTTCACCTACAACTGTTAGATGATTATTTTTTCCACTCATATCCTTAGTAATTCCATCGAACGGGTAATGGGCAATTAGGCCAGCATTTATATCTTCATTGGAAGATGAACAAGATAGAAATAGCGTAAATACTAATACATAATATATTTTCATATAATTTAAATTTATTGGTAATTCATTTAACAAATAATTCAAAGGGTTTTCACTTTATTGAAATTTTTCTCAATTACGATTATTAGCATTTAATTCACTGTTAATTGGTTTAGTAATAAGCATCTGCTCTATCACCTCAGCAATGTCTTCAAAACTCATCTTTCTATTTTCGCAATCAACATGGCTATGTCCACAGTTTTGTTCATAATTAAAAATATTATAACCTGCTGAATCTAATGTATTGCAGCCATGTTTTACATTAAAGTAATCATTTGCTCCTCTCACCGCAATCAAAGCAGAAACACAATCGAATGCGGCCTGATAATCTTCAATTCTTTTCCCCCAACCGCCGTCATGGGATAATTTATAGTCAATTGCCCTACCTACGGGAGTATTCAAATAGCGAGCTTTTTTCGCCAATTCAATTTGCCCTGTAGCTATTCCCGTGAAGATAATCGGGGAAGGGCAATTTTCTACATAATGTTTGGCAGCACCTTGAATCATTCCGAAATTATATGGTGTATAACTATCAGGATCTGGAGCCTCAGGATACCATCCGGCCATATCAGAAACAAATTTTACTTTCTTTTTAACTAATTCTATACCACTTAATGGGCTAATATCGTCAGGTGGGGAATTCAATAAATCACTCATATTCTTCTTAAATCCAACCACAACAAATACAATGCTGGTATCTTTGGCATTGGCCAAAACGCGGCGATACACATCTACAGCATCGGGTACATTATCTAACTCTATGTCCCATAATTCAGGATAGTTTTCAATTAAAAAACTAGAGTATTGATTGGCATGACCATGTAGGGGTGTTTTAACAATCCCAATGGGAATATCAGGTCTGCCATAGTAGGAATTGATCACATCAATTGCGCCAGGAGACTCTCTATTTGAATTGGCCTGACCCACAGCCACAATCTCGCATTCTCCAAGATCTTGCATATAATGCAACATTGCCAATGCCAGTAAATCATCTCCATCGTCTCCAAAATCAGTATCAAGAATGACTTTTACTGGTAGTTTTTCGGAGTGTTGCTTGCAGCTATTAAAAAATACAATAACCACAAATGCAAATCTTGCCATTATTATAAAATTATTAATTCGCATAAAATATTGTTTATTGCTATTTAACTAGTTCGAATACAGGAATATCATTAAGCCCTACATTTACAACAATTGATTTCCCACCTTTGTACTTCTTCCCTTGCCAGCTTTTCCAATTTCCTGGAGGAAGTACAATTTTTTTTTCTGAAGTCCCATTTTTCATAATTGGAGCTACTAGGAGATTATCTCCTAACATAAATTGATCAAGAATAGCTGCATAGCCCTTATGAGGAAATACATACTCCAATGAGTGAACAATTGGTTCTCCGGTCTTGGCCGATTCAGTTGATAAATTCATAATAGTTGGTCAGTAATTCGTTTTTGTGAAATCTTTGTTTTATCGGTAGTGAATTTTAAACACGTAATTCCGTCCACCACTATGCCTTGTTGAATGGTCGTATCAAAAGCTACTGAATATTGCATGCAAAATCTTTGTTAAACTTTATGACTATATCTTTAGATTGAATCTTGAATATGTCTTCGGATTGAGAACAGGAAAACAGGTAGGGCCAGAAGTAAATACTGTAAAATCGAATTCTTTTTCATGTGTATATTTTTTTAAGGTCTGAAATGTACAATTTTTGGTGATTATATGTGTTTGTACGCAAATTAATTATATCGATTATAAAAATAAGCTTACCCATTATATTACCCTTTTTAATGTCTATATTTTTATTGTCTATATTCTTATTGTATATTTAATTAATGTCTGATTTGGCTGCCTTTTGAGAAGAAAAAAAACTTTAATATGAAAGTTTTAACCAATTATTTTTTCATTCATATATCAACCTTGTGTATTTCACTCACAATTTTTTCTGTTCAGGCATTTGCACAGGGTCAGTTTTTTCAGCCACTATACATCTTAGGATCTTCATCCGCCAGACTTCAAGTAGAAATGGAAAAGTCTGATACTTTGTTTTTGAAACAGGATGAAAG